>NZ_JFHO01000004.1:0-261859 GCF_000724705.2 Acidiphilium sp. JA12-A1 | reverse complement strand
ATCTGAGCACGACCTTCGTCCCGTCGGCCATGACGCTCAGCGCGATATGGATCGCCTTGTTGCGGACCACGCCCTCGTCGCGGATCTTCACCCGGATGGCATCGAAGAATACCAGCGGATAGACCGGGTCCAGCGGACGCTGCTGCCAGGATGTCACCTCGTCCAGAACCGCATCGGTGATCGTGCTGATCAGCTCCGCCGAAGCATCCATGCCGTAGATCTCGCGCAGATGTTCCGCGATCTCCCGGGTGCTCATCCCCCGCGCATACATCGAGATGATCTTGTCATCGAAGCCTGGAAACCGGCGCTGGTATTTGGCGATCAACTGCGGATCAAAGCTACCCGCACGGTCTCGCGGGATCGCAATCTCGATCTTCCCCGTGCCGGTCGACACCGACTTGCGGCCATAGCCGTTGCGGCTGTTCTCCGCCTCCGCTTCGTCACTCAGATGGTAATCCATCTCCGCGCTCAAGACCCGCTCCGCCAGGGCTTTCTTCAGCGCGTTCACCAGGTCCCCAGAATTCAGCGCTGCCGCCGCGTCACCACCAGCCAGAAGCTGGTCCAGCAAATCGCCCGGGATCGCCGGTGCCGTCCGTCGTGCCATATGGGCCTTCCTTTCTGCCCATTATCCAAACCACACACCAAATTCAGGATAGTGCCGACGCCTGCGGGACCAATGTCTCAGCGAGGCGCTGTTCACCTCGCTATCCCATGCACGGCTCGTCCTCATTGTCTGGCAACACGGCTACAATACCGGAGGCCGTACTCGAAACTGGGCGGAAAGGCCCCCGCCAAGATCATCGGCCAACGTATTTGGAGGCATGCCCCCAGACGCGTTGCATTCACCTCAAACAACCATCATGAAGGAACAAGACTCTACCCTTGGTCGGCAACAATCGGGGGAGCAGGTCGTCTTGGCCATTGTCACGGTTCGGTTAACGCAGCACTGGCGAAGCTGGGCGGATTAAGGTCTTATCCGACCATGAACCATCATGTCGCCGCTCTTGTGGCCCGATTGCATGAGCAACCCTCCCATACCGGATCGCTTATCGTAACGCTGTTCGGGGATGCTCTGCTACCACGCGGCAGCGCCATTGCTCTCGCTACCATACTCGACCTGTTCGAGTCCCTTGGCATTGGCCCGGGTGTAATACGTACCGCTATCTCGAGGCTTGCCGCTGATGGCTGGCTGGTGGCGAGCCGCCGTGGCCGTTCGAGTTACTACCGGATCGGCCCGTCACGCCGCGGTGAGTTCATCCGCGCCGCGCGACATATCTACGGTCGGCCTCGTGGCACAGCAGCTCGGAGCCTGATCATCGCCCTCCCCGAGCCAGGACCGGGCCGGGAACCTGCACGCGAGCGGTTCAACCGACTCGGCTTTGCCTCATGGCAAGGCATACTGCTCGCTCCGGACCGGCCGTTGCCACGCTCGCTCGAAGCTGGGAGCATCGTTCTTCGAGCAACCGGCGGCCCGGAATCACTGCGCCGACTGGCGGCGCGGGCCTGGCGACTGGATGCCTTGTGCGATCACTACAAGGGATTTCTTGCCATTTTCGGCGGGCTTACGGCCGACGCCCCGGCTTTCGATCCGCGCGATGCGCTGCTGGCCCGGCTGCTGCTGATCCATGACTACCGGCGGATTGTGCTGCGGGACCCGCGTCTGCCGGCTACTTTCCTACCGGAAGAGTGGGCCGGCGACGGGGCGCGCCGACTCTGTGCCCAACTCTACGAGGCGCTACTCGATGCATCGGAGCTCTGGCTGAGCCATAACGGCGCGACCGAGACAGGCGCGTTACCGACGGCAGATTCAACTCTGCGCCATCGTTTCGCGGACCTGCGCGGGCACGTCTGATCCCACCCGCCCGCTTGGCCTGGCCCCACCGAGGAACAAGCCGACAGCACGGGCAATCCGGGCATCGATTTCGGCACGGCTACGGGCCTTTCCGATGCCCAAAAGCATTTCGATGTGGATATTACCGATCGCCATCCCGTAAAGCATGTGTGCCGCCTCTTCGGGATCGTCGATGGCGAGGGATCCGCTGGCGGCACTGGCGGAAAAATAATCCCGCAGCGCATCACGGCACGGCTTTGCCCCCTCCCGATCCAGCAGGCGGGAGAGCGTCCGGCCATGCATGTATTCCGCCATGATCAGCCGGGCAAGTGCGATAATCGACGGGCTCAACACGTGGTGCGCCCACAAGCGGAGCATATCGTTCAATACGTCGTCCACCGGCCGCCCCTCGGTCTCAATGCCGGAAACATCAAGAGGGCGACGGCGGCGCTCGAGCAGAGCGGTGAACAGGTCTTCCTTGGAGTCCACAAGCTGATAAAGCGTTCGCTTCGACATGCCGGCCTCCGCGGCAATATCGTCCATCGTCGCGGCATGATACCCCTTGCGAAGGAACACCCGTTCCGCCGTCTCGATCAGCGCATCGCGCCGTTGCCGCGCCGCATCTGCGGCGTCGCGCCGGCGGCAAACTCGTGTGACAATACCCATCAGCCAGTTCCTCGCCTTCTTCTCCCATCGCAGGAACATTCATGAATTTCAATATTAAATCGGCCTCTTTTCGATATCTTGACGCATCGGCAGAAAACTCTGTAGTTTCCACTTGTCCACTGAGGAGGCTCCCGCGTGCAGGCTGGCGGTTCTGTCCGCGTTCAGTTCAGGCACGCCAGGTACTGCATATCATGAACTTTTCCGATATCCTGCTTCATCGCCGCGTCCGGCTGGCAACGGTTCTGCTCGGCACCACGCTGCTCGCGGGTTGCGCGGTCGGCCCGAACTATCACCAGCCCGCGGCCCCGAAGCTGCATAGCTACACCACAAGCCGACTGCCCAACAGCACGGCTTCGACCTCCGGCGCAGGAGGAACTGCGCAGCATCTCGTGATCGGCCAGAAAATCGCTGGCGAATGGTGGACGCTCTACCATTCGAAACCACTTGATACGCTGATCCGTAAGGCTCTGGCGAACAATCCGAGCCTGAAATCGGCCCAGTACACCCTGCTGGCCGCACGCGACACCGCCCGAGCAGCCGAAGGCGGGTTTTTCCCTTCAATCTCTGGAAGTTTCCAGGCCGAACGAGTGCGCAGCGGACTGGGAACGACGGGCCTCGGCTCTGCCGGCGCCGGCCTCACCTATTCGCTGCGCAACGCCTCCGTCGCGGTATCCTATGCGCCCGACGTGTTTGGCGGCACACGGAGGCAAGTCGAAAGCCTGCATGCTCAGGCCGAACAGCAGCGATTCGCACTTGAGGCTACCTATCTCTCGCTCACTGCCAACATCGTCACCGCCTCGGTTACCGAAGCTTCGCTGACCGCCCAGATCGAGGCGACGGAGCGGATCATCCGCGCGGAGAAAGGACTGCTCGACATTCTCGACCGTCAGGTGGCGCTTGGAGGCATTCCCGAAACCAACGCGATCACCCAACGCACCCAGCTGGCCCAGACAGAAGCAACACTACCGCCTCTGCGCAAGCAGCTCGCGCAGACACGGGACCAGCTCGCAGCCTATGAAGGAGTTCCTCCGAGCCGCTTCCACGCAGCCGATTTCACCCTGGCCGATCTCGCGCTGCCGGAAAGCCTGCCGGTGAGCCTCCCCTCCGCGCTGGTACGCCAGCGCCCAGACATTCGCGAGGCGGCAGCGGTCTTGCACCAGGACACGGCGCAGGTCGGCGTCGCCACCGCGAACATGCTGCCGCAAATCACCCTTTCCGCCGGCATCGGCCATGAAGCGCTGGACGGCCAGGCCCTGTTCGCTCCGCAGACCCTGTTGTGGAATCTTGCCGCCGGCATCACCCAGCCCTTCTTCGAGGGTGGCACGCTGTTCTACAAGCGCCGCGCCGCTGTTGCGACCATGAAGGCAGCTGCCGAGACCTATGAGAACACGGTCGTACTCGCCTTCCAGAACGTGGCGGACGCACTGGAAGCCCTGCATTACGACGCCATCGCGCTTGCGGCGGACACTGCGGCCGAGCACGACGCGCAGCGCAGCCTCAATCTCATCGAGCGTCAGTTCCGCCTCGGCGGCGTGCCCTACACCTCGGTGCTGACCGCCGAGCAAACCTACGAATCGGCCGTCATCACCCGCATCAAGGCCACTGCCCAGCGCTATGCCGATACGGCGGCGCTGTTCCAGGCTCTCGGTGGCGGCTGGTGGCACCGGCATGACGTGAAGAAGCAAGTCGAAACCTGCTGTGGAGTATTGCCATGACGGCGCCCGCCCCCGGAACCGCCAGCGAAACACCCGAGCACAAGACGAAGAAACCCTCGATCCTGCTGCGCATGATCGTGATGCTCGTGCTTGCGGCCCTCGTGCTCGGCGCGATCTTCGGCTTCGGCGCGTTCCGCGACGTGATGATCGCGAAATTTATCGCCACGCTGAAGAACCCGCCGCAGACGGTCGCGACCATGGTCGCGAAGGAAACACCGTTCCAGAATACCGAGACGGCCACCGGCAGCCTCGTGGCGCTTCAGGGAGCCGCTCTCTCGGCACAGGTCGCTGGCATCGTCAACACGATCGACTTCAGATCGGGCCAGGACGTGAACAAAGGCCAGCTCCTGCTCACCCTTCGTCCGAACAACGACGATGCCGTGCTCGCACAGCTGGAAGCGACGGCAAAACTCGACGCGATCACCTATCGGCGTGATCTCGCCCAGTATCAGGCACGGGCGGTGAGCGCGCAGACTGTCGATACTGACCGGGCCAATCTCGCCAGCGCCGAAGCGCAGGTGCGCAGCCAGAAGGCGCTGATGCAGGAGAAAAGGATTTACGCGCCATTCTCCGGCAGAATCGGCATTCGCGCCGTCGATATCGGTGAGTTCCTCGCCGCTGGCACAACCATCGCCACGCTTGAGCAGCTCAACCCGATCGCCGTCGATTTCTACCTGCCGCAGACCGCATTGCGGACGATTCGGCCGGGCATGAAGGCCGACATTTCCGTGGACGGATTCCCCGGCATCGAGTTCAAAGGAAAGATTACGGCGCTCGATTCCGCCGTCGGGACAGCAACGCGCATGATCCAAATCCGTGCGGTGCTGACCAATCCGCATGAGGAACTCCGACCCGGCATGTTCGCGCGGGTCAGCATTGATGTCGGCGCGCCGCAAAACGAAATCACCTTGCCGAAGACGGCAATTGCCTACAATCCTTACGGCGATACTGTATTTCTCGTGAAACCCGACAAGCGGAGCAAGACGCACAAGTCTGCCGAACAGGTTTTCGTGACCCTGGGACAGACGCGCGGCGATCAGGTCGCCGTGCTCAAGGGCCTCAAATCGGGCGACGAGGTCGTGGTCGCGGGCCAGATGAAGCTGAAAAACGGCACACCTGTCGCGATCAACAACAAGATCCTGCCGCAGAACCTGCCCAATCCCTCCGTGCCGAACGAATAAGCGCACGCCATGAAAAATCTCACGACCCTATTCATCCGGCGGCCTGTGCTGTCGATCGTGGTCAGCGCTGCGATCCTCGTGCTCGGTCTGCGCGCGCTCGCCGGGCTTCCTGTCCTCGAATATCCGAAGACAGAGAACGCGACGATCACGATCACCACCACCTATCCGGGCGCCGACCCGAACACCATTGCCGGCTTCGTGACGACGCCGATCGAACATGCGATCGCACAGGTCAACGGCATCGACTACATGACCTCGCAGAGCCAGACCTCGACCAGCACGATCAAGGTCTTCCTCATCCTCAACTACAATCCGGACAAGGCGCTGACCGAGATCCAGGCTCAGATCCAGTCGGTTTTGAACCAGTTGCCGTCGGGTACACAGCAACCCCAGCTCAAGCTGCAGGTGGGCCAGCAGCTCGATGCCATGTATATCGGCTTCAAGAGCAACGTCCTGTCACCGAACCAGATCACGGACTATCTCACCCGAGTCGTGCAACCGCAGTTGCAGTCGGTGCCGGGAGTGCAGACGGCGGAGATTCTTGGCGCGCAGAACTTTGCGATGCGGATCTGGCTGGAGCCCGCGAAGCTCGCGGCCTATGGCCTGACCGCGACCAATGTATACGATGCGCTTGCCGGCAACGATTTTATCAGCGCGCTTGGCAACACCAAGGGCACGATGACCCAGGATACGCTGACGGCATCGACCTCGCTGCACAGCGCCGCCGCGTTCCGCCGTCTGATCGTCAAGCAGTCGGGTGGCGCAATCGTGCGGCTCGGCGATGTGGCGCGGGTGAAGCTCGGCTCCGACAGCTATGATGCCGAAGTCGCCTTCGACGGCAAGCCGGGTGTCTATATCGGCATCCAGGTCGCACCCGCCGCCAACCTGCTCTCGGTAATCAGCGGCGTCGAGAAGCGCTTCCCGGAAATCCAGAAGCAGTTGCCGGCAGGGCTCGACGGCGCGATTGTCTACAACTCGGCGGCCTTCGTGAACGCCTCGATCCATGAGGTGGTCGCGGCACTGATCGAGGCTCTGCTGATTGTCGTGCTCGTGGTTTTCGCCTTCCTTGGCACGCCGCGATCGGTGTTTATCCCCGTGATCGCGATTCCGCTTTCGCTGATCGGCACATTCGCGGCAATGCTGATGCTCGGCTTCTCGATCAATCTGCTGACGCTGTTGGCCCTCGTGCTGGCAATCGGCCTGGTGGTGGACGATGCGATCATCGTTGTCGAGAACGTCAACCGCCATCTCGACAACGGCGAAACGAAACTGCACGCCGCGATCAACGCCGCCGCCGAACTCGCCAACCCGATCATTGCGATGACCGTCGTTCTCGCCGCGGTCTATGTGCCGATCGGCTTCCAGTCCGGCCTGACCGGCGCCCTGTTCACCGAGTTCGCCTTTACCCTGGTCTCGGCGGTGACGGTGTCGGCGATCATCGCGCTCACCCTCTCGCCGATGCTCTCCTCCCGCCTGCTGCATCACATTCCGCGCGACGGCACCGACTGGGAAGCCCGCCTCGTTCACTTCATCGACAAACTCTTCAACACGGTGCATCGGCGCTACATGCGGATGCTTCGCAGCAGTCTGCGCACCCTGCCGGTCACGCTCGTCTTCGGCGCCATCGTGCTCGGCAGCATCTATTTCCTCGCCGCCGGGGCGAAGAGCGAACTCGCGCCGCAGGAAGACCAGGGCGTGGTGATCCTCTCCTCGACCTCGGCGCCGAACGCCACCCTCCAGCAGAAGCTGCTCTGGGACCGGGAGTTGAACCGGCTGATGATGTCGCACAAGTCGGTCGGCCATACCTTCCAGTTCGAAACGCCGACCTTCGCGATCGCCGGCATGGTCCTCAAACCCTGGACGGAACGGACGAAGTCGGCAACTGCATTGCAGAACGAAATCCAGAAGCAGGCGGCAGAGGGTGTCGCCGGCCAACAGATTGTCGCATTCCAGCCCCCACCGCTTCCTGGCTCGCAGGGTCTGCCGGTGCAGTTCGTGATCAAGACGACCGATCCGTTCAGCGCCCTCAACGGCGTGGCGCAGAAAGTGCTGGCCGGAGCGCTGAAAACCGGCAAGTTCATCTTCCTGCAAAGCGACCTGAAGATCGATCAGCCGCAGGCCACCGTCGTGATCAACCGTGCCAAGGCGGCCACTCTCGGGCTCGACATGAGTCAGGTTGGCGCCGCGATGGCACAGGCGCTTGGCGGGCTTTACGTGAATTATTTCAGCCTCGACAACCGCTCTTACAAGGTGATCCCGCAGGTCACCCAGGCAAGCCGGCTGAACGTGTCACAGTTGCTCGACTATCCGGTCGCCAACATCAACGGCGTCCCGATCCCGCTTGGCGCGATCGCAACCATCCGCAATGAGGTCATCCCGGAATCCGTCAACCACTTTCAGCAGTTGAACGCCGCAACGATCCAGGGTGTCGCAGCGCCGGGCGTCTCCACCGGCGAGGCGGTGAAGGTATTGCAGCAGATCGCGGCGAAGGATCTTCCGAGCGGGTACGAGGTGGATTACGGCGGCCCGATGCGTCAGTTCATCCAGCAACAGGGCGGCTTCGTCGCGACATTCGGCTTCGCGGTGATCGTGATTTTCCTTGCGCTCGCGGCACTGTTCAATTCGTTCCGCGATCCGCTCATCATTCTGGTTTCGGTGCCGATGGCCATCGTCGGCGCGTTGATCTTTATCTATCTCGGCTTCGGGCTCAGCCTGAACATCTATACCGAGGTGGGTCTGGTCACGCTGATGGGACTGATCAGCAAGCACGGCATCCTGATCGTCGAGGTCGCGAACGAAGCGCAACTCGCCGGCATGACCAAGCGCGAGGCGATCGAGCACGCGGTCGGCATCCGGCTGCGGCCGATCCTGATGACCACGGCAGCCATGGTGCTGGGCGTACTGCCGCTGATCATCGCCAGCGGCGCCGGCGCGGCCGCCCGGTTCAATATGGGCATGGTGATCGCCGCAGGCCTTTCGATAGGCACACTTTTCACGTTGTTCGTGCTGCCCGCGGTTTATATGGTGGTAGGTCAGAAGCATCGTACGGAGGATGAGGTCAGCCATGGCTGACCTCATGTAGCGTGAGGCGGCAGCATGACCCGGACGGAGATCACGATCGGCGAGGCCGCGGCGCGGAGCGGCGTTTCGGCCAAGATGATCCGCCATTACGAACGGATCGGCCTGATCACGCCGCCGCTGCGCGGCGAAGCCAACAATTACCGTTTTTACGATGAGCGGTTGGTGCACGAGTTGCGCTTCATTCACCGCGCCCGTGACCTCGGCTTTGCCATCGTCGATATCCGGGCATTGCTTTCGCTCTGGCGCGACCGTAACCGCCCCTCTCGCGACGTGAAGGCCATCGCCGTTGCCCATATCGCCGAACTCGAGGCGAAAGCAGCGGCGCTACATTCCATGAGCGCGGAGCTGAGGCGCCTCGTTGAAAGCTGCCATGGCAGTGACAGGCCGGACTGCCCCATTCTCGAAGAACTGGCAAACCCCGGAAGTTGAACGCCGCCGGTCATTCTTTCCTTTGATTCAAGCCTTCGCTGCGGCTTATGATTTGCTCTGGATAATCCGTCGGAATACGACACCGGGAGGAGCGCACATGGCGCGATACGGCGCGCAAGGTCAGCGCCACTGATGAACCGCGTTGCCGGCTGGATCGGTACCCGGCTTGCACGCTTTCTGTCCGCTCCCACGCACGGCCACGCCATCGCCCCGGCAACGGATATCGGCCAGCTTGTTGCCTGTCTCCAACCCGCCGACGTGGTGCTGGTAGAGGGTCACAGCCGGTTCAGCATCGCCATCAAGTATCTGACCCAGTCCACCTGGTCGCACGTCGCGCTTTATGTCGGCCTGCGGCGGCGCCTGCCGGATACGCCTCCCGAACCGTGCTTTATCGAAGCCGATGTGGTCGAGGGCGTGCGGATGGTGGGGCTCGAAGCATTCAGAGATTATCATCTGCGCATCTGCCGCGCGGTCGGCCTGTCGGAAAGCGAACGACAGCGCGTGATCGATTTCGCACTATCCCGCCGCGGCGCCCGCTACGATCTGCGGAACGTATTCGATCTTCTACGCTACATGATCCCGACCCCGCCGGTGCCGGTGCATCTGCGCCGCCGCCTCATCGCCTTCGGCGCCGGTGACCCCACGCGCGCGATCTGCTCGACACTCGTCGCACAGGCCTTCCAGTCGGTACTTTATCCGATCCTGCCGATGATCGGCCCAAACGACTCGCACGCACATGATTGCGATATCTGCGTCGCCGAAATTCTCCGCGTGCGCGATCATCAACTCTTCGTGCCACGCGACTTCGATGTCTCGCCCTATTTCGAGGTGGTGAAGCCCTCGCTCGTCGGCAACCCCGGCGCGATCGAGGCGGCGCGCGACGCACTCCGTGGGCCGGATGGCACCGGCCGCCGCCTCTGGCGTTAGGCAAATCGGCTTGCTGCCGCCCGGAGCCAGCTCCGGGCGGCAGCAAGGTCAAGATCAGTGGTTGTCGCGCGGCACACCAAAACGCTCGGCGACGCGCTGATATTGCGGAGCATTCTCCAGCACAGCACCGGTTTCGAGCTGGCCGGTGAAACGGCGATGGATTTCCTGCCAGGGCGTCTGGTTGACCAGGTCCGGCAAGGTCAACGCCGCCCGCCGCGCCGCAAGCTCGGCCTCGTCGATCAGGATGTTGGCGCTGCGATCCTTGAGATCGACGCGGATAACATCGCCGGTCTTGAGCAGTGCAAGGCCGCCGCCCACCGCCGATTCCGGCGAGGCATTCAGGATCGAGGGGCTTCCCGAAGTGCCGGACTGCCGGCCATCACCAATGCAGGGCAACTGGTTCACGCCCTGACGCACCAGTGCGTCCGGCGGCAGCATGTTCACCACTTCGGCCGAACCCGGATAGCCGATGGGTCCGCAATTGCGGATCACCAGGATGCAGTTTTCATCAATGTTCAGCGTGGGATCGTTGATCCGGTGGTGATAATCTTCCGGCCCCTCGAAGACGATCGCGCGTCCCTCGAAAGCGTCCTCATCACCGGGCCGGCGCATGTAGCGGTCACGGAATTCCTCTGAAATCACTGAGGTCTTCATGATCGCGCTGGAAAACAGGTTGCCGCTCAGCACGGCGAAGCCGGCATGTTCGGCCAGCGGATCGTCGAAGCTGCGGATCACGTCGGCATCAATGCTGCGCTTCCCGGCGTTCTCCTCGCCCATGCTGCGGCCGCTCACGGTCAGTGCGTCGGCGTGGAATTTGCCCTGGCGGATCAGCTCGCCGATCACCGCCGGCAGCCCGCCCGCACGGTAGTAGGACTCGCCAAGATACTTGCCCGCCGGCATCATGTTGACCAGAAGCGGAATCTCGTAGCCGATCCGGTCCCAGTCCTTGATGTCGAGTTCGACGCCGATATGCCGTGCGATGGCGATGACGTGCGGCGGGCAGTTTGTCGAGGCACCGATCGCCGAGGCGCAGACGATCGCGTTTTCGAACGCCTTGCGCGTCAGGATCTTCGACGGCCGCAAATCCTCGTGGACCATCGCGACAATCCGCTTGCCTGTCTCGTAGGCGATCTGCGCGCGTTCGCGGTAGGGCCCCGGGATGGCGGCGCAGCCGGGCAGCGACATGCCAAGGGCCTCGGCCATCGCGTTCATCGAGGATGCCGTGCCCATCGTGTTGCAATGGCCAACGCTTGGCGCCGAGCCGGCCACCATGTCGATGAACTTGTCGTAGTCGAGCTGGCCAGCAGCGAGCCGCCGCCGCGCTTCCCACACGACGGTGCCGGAGCCCACCAGTTCGCCCTCGAAATGCCCATCCAGCATCGGCCCGCCAGACAGCACGATGGACGGCAGATCCACCGTTGCCGCCCCCATCAGCATCGCCGGCGTGGTCTTGTCGCAGCCGGTGGTGAGCACCACGCCGTCCAGCGGATAGCCGTAGAGCACCTCGACCAGTCCGAGATAGGCAAGATTGCGGTCGAGCGCCGCAGTCGGCCGCTTGCCGGTTTCCTGGATCGGATGCACCGGAAACTCGATCGGCACGCCGCCCGCAGCACGGATTCCATCCGACACGCGCTTGGCGAGTTCGAGATGATGCCGGTTGCAGGGCGACAGGTCACTGCCCGTCTGCGCGATGCCGATGATCGGCTTGCCGGATTGCAGTTCCTCGCGCGTCAGCCCGTAATTGAGGTAGCGCTCGAGATAGAGCGCCGTCATGCCGGGATTATCCGGGTTATCGAACCATTGGGTGGAGCGGAGACGTTTCGGGGTACTGCTCATGGCGGGTTCCTTCAGTTCGACCAGCCGCCGTCGATCACATGGGCGACGCCTGTGGTAAATCGGGACTCGTCGGATGCGAGATAAAGCGCGAGAGAAGCGATCTCCTCCGGCATGCCGAGCCGCCCCATGGGCTGGCGGGCGATGAATTCGGCCTCGATAACGGCTTCATCGACTTTGCGAGCCGCGGCAAGGGCCGCGATACGTCCGCGCAGTGACGGGCTCTCCACCGTACCGGGGCAGATGGCATTGCAGCGCACGCCCTGCGTCACGTAATCCGCCGCGACCGATTTGGTCAGCCCGACAACGGCGGCCTTCGACGCGCCATAGGCAAAACGGTTTGGTACACCCTTGATGGACCCGGCGGCCGAAGCGACGTTGATGATCGATCCTCCGCCGCCCTCCAGCATCCCCGGCAGAAAGGCACGGATCATGTGGAACATGGCGGTAACGTTTAGATCGAAGGAAAAGGCCCAATCGCGCTCGGAACACTCCAGCACGGAGCCGTGCGCGACAAAACCTGCGGCATTCACCAGAATGTGAATCTTGCCCAGCGAGGACGCAAGCGCTCTGATTGAGGTATCCTCCAGCACGTCCAGCTGCACGGTCTCGGCACCAGTCAGCCCGTCGAGTAGCTTCGGATCACGATCGGTCGCGATCACCTGTGCCCCTTCGCGTATCAGCGCCTCGGCAATCGCGCGGCCGATACCCTGCCCCGCGGCGCTCACCAGCGCGGTCTTTCCCGCTACTCGCCCGAAATGTGCCATCTTGTCGCTGCCTCTCCTGCGCCGCCGCCCGCGTCGCAGGCAACAACTGTGATTATTACCGATAACGGACATCTTCGGCAACCGTCCGCCCCCCTATCTCGCCGGTCCGATGCGGACTATCTTCACGATATGGACAGCCGCACCGCGCTTCTCGTCATCGATGTCCAGACAGATTTTTGCGCCGGAGGTGCCCTTGCCGTACCGGATGGCGACGTGGTGGTGCCGGTGATCAACGCTCTTGCGCGGCACTACCAGACGGTCGTCATCACGCAGGACTGGCACCCGGCCGACCATGTCTCCTTCGCCAGCCAGCATCCGGGACGGTCTCCGTTCGAAACCATACCCCTCGTCTACGGAACGCAGGTGCTCTGGCCGGATCACTGCGTGATGGACAGCCCCGGCGCAGCGCTGCACCGCGACCTCCATATTCCCCATGCCGCAGTGATCCAGCGCAAGGGATTGAATCGCCTGATCGATTCCTATTCCGCCTTCCTGGAAGCCGATCGGACAACCCGCACGGGTCTCGACGGCTGGCTCGCCGCCCGCGGCATCGAGCGGGTCGATCTCTGCGGCCTCGCGACTGACTATTGTGTCGCCTGGTCGGCACAGGATGCGAGGCGCTTCGGTCTGGAAGCACGTGTGATCGAGCCGGCCTGCCGGGGCATCGATCTGGATGGATCGCTGGCGGCAGCGTGGCAGGCGATGACCGCGGCAGGCGTGGCGCGGATCGCCGCGGTCTGATACCAGCGGCTTCATGACCGGCGACGGCGAGCAGCAGCGGACTAGGCAGAGGGCCTCGCGCAGGCGTGCCACTCTCATTGCCGGTTTGCTGGGTCTTGCCATGCTGATCGGCGCTGCCGCGCTTTACGGGCCCAGGCTGATCTCCGGCGATTATCATCGAGGCGCGATCGAGCGACTGGCGAGCGGAGTTGTCGGCCGGCCGGTTTATATCGAGGGGCCGATCACGCTATCTCTGCTGCCGGATCCCCAACTGGTCGCCGAGAACGTCATCATTGGCGGACCGCATGGCGCGCAGGTAACGACAGCCGTCCTGAAACTCGATCTCGCTCCGGGCCCCCTCCTGCTTGGCCGGCTTCGCGCAACCCGCCTCGCCCTGCAACACCCATACATTACCCTGCCCTGGCCCCTGCCCGGCGGCGCGGAGGCCCTCGCACCGCCGCCGTGGCTCGGGTCTCTGCACGCGACGCTGCATGACGGCACCTTCAGGATAGGCCCGCTGCGCCTCGACCACGCCAACCTTTCGATCTTCACCGGCGGCCCGCAGGCCGTGATTTCCGCCAGCGGCACCACGATGCTCGGCAAAACCCCGGCCGCGATCGCGCTCAGGGTCGATGATACCGGCAGTGATGGCCCCGCCCCGATGACGGCGGAACTCAAACTTGGCAAGGATGCCCTCACCACTCTCTCCTTCCACGGCGCGCTCGGCCACGATAGCCGTCTCGAAGGCGTTATCGATATAGCGGCGGACAAGAAGGCCGTTTCGGAGCTTCTGCCCGAACTGCAAAAATCATCGGCTCCGCTGCACGTCACCGGCCGGCTTGCGGCAACCGGGCACCTGGCCGCGTTCGAAAACGTCTCCGCGCAATTCGGCTCGGCTCAGGTGGAAGGTCAGGGCGCATTGGCCCTCGTCCCGGCGCCACTGCTGCGAATCACCGCGAAAGGCGATGGGCTCGACCTCGGAATCGCCGCTGCCCTGCTCGCCCGGATACGCTCCGTCGTGCCGGTAGCCGCCAACCTCGACGTTTCGGGCACCGTTGCCGGCGTGCCGATCGCCAAAGCCAACGCTTTGGTCCTCGCAGACGACCGGTCGCTGCGCGCCCAGTCGTTGACAGCCACACTACCCGGTAACGCCGAACTCGGCTTCGCCGGCGCCCTCGGCCCGGCAGCAGCGGGACATTTCAGCCTTCGCGCCCCCGATCCCGCGGCGACAGTGGCGGCACTTCGGCCGCTGCTGCCGTTCCTGCCGTCATGGCCGGCCAGGGCCGGTCCGCTCGATGTTGACGGACGGATGACCCTGGGACCAGACGGCACGATCAGCCTCGATGATCTGCAGGGCAAGGAAGCCGCGACCGCCGCGATCCCCGCCTTTACTGGCGCCGCGCGTATCACCCCCGCAGGCGATCGGGCCCATATAGTTGCTCGTCTTGATCTGACCCGTCTGACACTCGATCATCTGCTGCTCGATCATCTGGCCGTTGCCCTTTCGAGCGCAAAGCCACGCTATGATGGCTCGGTGCAGATCACTGCGCGTCAACTCGCGGTTCCTGCCGCCACAAAAGGCGCAAAGCCTGAAATCGAAGCCACCGACCTGCTTGTCGACGCCAGCCTGCACGATGCTGCCATCGGAGGAGGCGTTCATATCCGCCTCGCCAGCGCGCATCTCGGCCGGGGGCTGCTCCTCGGTCGTGGACTGCGCAAAGCCAACGGCGATGTGATCGGCGCCCGATTGTTTCTGGCCGGGCCGGACGCACAGAACACAATGACGGCACTCGCACGCATTCTCGGTCTGCCGGACCGCTGGGCAACGCACCAGGCGCTCCGTCAACCTTTTTCGCTTGCGATCGCTGCCGATGGCGCCGAGAAGGCGCTGGCGACGACGTGGGCTCTCCGTCTCGGCTCACTTCACGCCGCTGCCGCGCCGGTGATCGACCTCACGAATCGTTCCGCAGCAGGTCCGATCACGCTTCGGGCACCGAATGCTGTGGCGTTGATACGCAGCCTCGGCGGCGCCAACCTGCTCGGCGAACATGCCGGACTCGGCTGGCCCGGCCCTGGGTCGGCCAGTCTACGCGCTGCCGGTTTCTTCGTGGGTGGCCACATGGGCCTCTCCGAT
Source organism: Acidiphilium sp. JA12-A1 (assembly GCF_000724705.2). Lineage (NCBI taxonomy): Bacteria > Pseudomonadati > Pseudomonadota > Alphaproteobacteria > Acetobacterales > Acidocellaceae > Acidiphilium > Acidiphilium sp. JA12-A1. The sequence continues at coordinate 246,575 of NZ_JFHO01000004.1, read as the reverse complement.
TTCGTTGCCTCGCTCGGCGCGCTGACGATTTCAGGCAGGATCAACGCCGATCTGGCCGACGGTCCTCCACAGATCTCCGGGAGAATTGCCGCCGATACGCTGGCGGTTCCCGCCCCGCCGGCATTGGAGGGAGCTGCCAGAGCCGCCCTTGGCAGCGGGTTACGCGTCAATTTCCCCATCCTCAGCGCGGCACGGGTCGAACGGTTCGGCGAAACGGTGGCACGGCACGCGTCGTTCAGCCTTGCCCTCGACCAGGGAAAGCTGGCGCCACGCATCGCGGTCACGCTCAACCGCGCGGAAGTCGTTGGCGGCAGGCTTTCGGGCCGCGCGATCCTCACCGGCGCGGCGGGAAGCACGCCGGCCACGCTCAGCCTGCAGGCCAGCCTGACCGGGGCACGGGCCTCAGCCGTTGCGTCAATCGCTGCCACCCACGGCCTTGCGCTTCCGCTCTTCGGAGGCACGGTCGATCTCGGTGCCAATCTCATGGCCCAGGGCGATTCCGGGCGGGCATGGCAGCGCTCGCTCGCAGGCAGTCTCACCGCGTCGAGTCACGGCATCACGATCTCAGGGCTTGATCTTGCCGGCGTCGGACAGACACTCGGCGCGGCCATCCAGGCGCCGCATCCCGTTGGTCCGATCGCGACGGCCCACGCTCTTCGCGGCTTGCTTGGCAAGGGAACGACCACCTTCAATCTGCTTGATCTGACGGCGACGATTGGCCAGCGCACTGTGCGGCTCGACCATGCCGCTCTCAGTGGCCCGGCCGGCGAACTGGCCGCGGCTGGCGACCTCAATCTCGCGCAGGACCACCTGAACCTGACTCTGGCAGCCCGCCCTGCCGTCTCTCAGGCCAAGACCGTGCCAAGCCTTTCCATGACCATCGCTGGCCCTGCCGCACACCCCGGCAGCCGCATCGATGTGGCTGCCGCGATTAGCTGGATCCACGATATGCTCGCCACCACGGAGACCAGTTCGGCGATGCATTGACCATCGCCCGGATCATTATCCAAAGTTGACGCCGTCATGTCTCAACGACTGTGGTCGTGAGCCGGAACAGTGCCGATCATGAAGCGGCAAGCCACCGTTTGGGAGCATAGTGGGCAACGTCTGGCCGAAACTGCCCGGTCAGACGGAGGCCCAGCAGCGTACCGGCAAGATACTGGGTCGCCATTACCGGGCTTCGAAACATGCGGGCTTGATTACCTTCCACGTCGGGATCTAGCCGCACCACGCGACTTGCCTGCACCGGGTGCCGGTTCTGATCGGCGGGGGCCTGCTCCTGTGCCCGGTGACGCGGCCCCCCTGGCAACGGTCGCAGACAAAACTGCCGGATTCCCTCTGGAACCGATTTTCCAACAGTCGGTTGATTACGGATGCCCTCATCGCGATCGAAAGGGGTTTCAAACTGAACGGGCCAGCGCTCCATCCCCTCGGCGAAGACCACGAAGGCCTCACGCCAGTATTCAACGAGTTCATCACCGGGCAACAGGCCCGCAGCCAGGTAGATTGGATGCATGGCCCCCGCACGCCCGCCGGAGCGCTCCGCTCGTGCCCGGCCTATGCATACCCATACGTTAACCGGCGCGACGAGCCTGTAGTATCGAGGATCAAGAATCTCAGACATCCGCAGCTCCCCTCGAAAGGCGAACGCGTTATAGCGTCGTAGAGTAACTCCGATTATTCAATTTGTTGAATAATTTTTCAGAATTATTTTTTATTACGCATCGAATACAATCATTATGAAATATTTTTGACGATTATATTTCATAATGATTGATATTTTACCCCAGAAATATATGGGTTTCCGCGCATACAATTGACGACCGAACGATTTGCCATGCAAGCTGCAAGGCATCCATCCGGTTCAGTTCATCGGGAGATGGTGGAGAGGGTTGGATTCGAACCAACGTAGGCGTGCGCCAGCGGATTTACAGTCCGCCCCCTTTAGCCACTCGGGCACCTCTCCGCCGCCCGTAATCTTCGATCGCGCCGGCGTTGTCAACATCGGTGGTCGCAGGCTAGAGAGCCGCCATGGACAAGCGCCACTCTCACGGAAAGGCCGGCAACGGCGGCCGCCACAAACTTCCTCGCGGCCCGCATCCTCACAGGCGGCCACAAGGCGATGCGCCGCGTGACCGGCGACCCGCATCATCCGCCGGTGGGCTTTGGCTCTATGGATTGCATTCCGTCGAGGCGGCGCTTGCGAATCCCGCCCGCAGGCTGCGCCGCCTCGTTGTTACCGAGGAAGGCGAAGCCGCACTCGCCGGGCGCCTGCCGCATCCATGGCCGATTCAACCCGAGCGGATCGAGCGCGATCGACTCGACCAGATGCTTGGCCGCGGTATCGTGCATCAGGGCGTTGCCCTGCAGGCCGATCCCCTGGTGCCGCCATCGCTGAACGACGCACTCAAACGTCCGGGCCCGGTTCTCGTGCTCGATCAGATCACCGACCCGCGCAATGTCGGGGCGATCCTGCGCTCAGCCCAGGCCTTCGGCGCGGCAATGGTCATTGCGCAGGAACGCAATGCCCCAGAGGAGGGCGGTGCACTCGCCAAGGCAGCTTCCGGCGCGCTGGAACGGATACCGCTGCTACGCACAGTGAACATCGCTCGGGCGCTGATCGCGCTAAAGGCGGCGGGTCTGTGGGTCATGGGGCTCGATGCGGCAGGATTGTCGCATCTGTCGCGCGACGCGATCGGCAACCGTCGTGCCGCCCTGGTGCTCGGGGCCGAGGGCGAAGGGCTGCGCCGCCTGACCCGCGAAACCTGCGACGAACTTGTCTCGCTGCCGATGCCGGGCGGAATGGAAAGCCTTAATGTGTCAGCAGCCGCGGCCGTGGCGCTCTACGAAATCATCCGGTAGGCGAAATCCTCGGCACCCGCTGCGCTTTCCGCTACAGCGAGTTCCTTCATCATCGCATGATGCGGCGAGAGGCCGCAGGCAGGGTCCGTTGCCGCGGCATCACCCGTCAGGGCCAGCGCTTGGCAGCGGCATCCACCCCAGTCGATCTCCGCGCGATCGCAGCCCTTGCATGGCTCGGGCATCCACTCCGTGCCGCGATAGACGTTGAACGCCTCGGAATGCGCCCAGATCTCGGCAAGCGACTTCTCCTGAACCGTTTCGAAATGCAGATGACCGATGGTTTCCGCAGCATGACACGGCAGCACCTTTCCCGACGGCGTCACATTGAAGAACCGCCGCGCCCAGCCGCCCATGCAGGCCTTGGGGCGAGATGCGTAATAGTCGGGCACGACATAGTCGATGTTCAGCACGCCTTCGAGCTTCTGACGCGCGACCTCGACGATGCGCGTCGCCTCGTCGAGCTGCGCACGGGTCGGAATCAGGGCCGCGCGGTTCTTCAACGCCCAGCCGTAGTACTGTACATGCGCGACCTCTATCCGCTGCGCCCCGGCCTCGACCGCAAGGTCGAGCATCGCCGGCAACTGGTGCAGGTTGCGCCGGTGCATCACGGCGTTCACCGTCAGGGCCAGGCCTGCGCCCCGCACCAGCCGCGCCGCGGCGAGCTTCTTCACATGTGCATGTCTCAACCCTGCAATATGGTCAGCTAACGCAGTCTCCGATCCCTGGAAGCTGATTTGCACATGATCCAGTCCGGCCTCGGCCAGTTCATCCATCCGGCGCTTGTCGAGCAGCACCGCCGAGGTGATCAGATTGGTATAAAGTCCCTCGCGATGCGCATGGCGGACCAGCTCCACCAGATCGTCCCGCACCATGGGTTCGCCACCCGAGAAATGCCCTTGCAGCGCGCCAAGCGCCGCCGCCTCGCTAATCACCCGCTTCCATGTTTCGGTGCTCATCTCGTCGCGCGCGCGGTCCATGGCGAGCGGGTTCGAGCAATACGGGCATTTGAGCGGACAACGATGCGTGAGTTCCATCAGCATCGCGAGCGGCGGCGCGGGTGCATGCCGTGCTGCATTCACCGTGGCGGGTGCGAGATCGTTCATGACGCGATCATCCCTTTCCTCGCGAGATCGTTAAGCATCTCGATGCAATCCGCCAGCACCGCCTCGCGCGGCGCCTCATAGCGCGCGGCAAGCGTATCGGCGATCGCGCCGACGCTGGCTATGCCATCAACCGCATCGAGAACCGCTACCGCAATCGCATCCGGCATGATGACCATCTCGGGGGCGAGCAGGACGTGGCAGTTGCGTGCTGCATCGAAGCGAAACCTGACGTGCCGCGGCAGATGCGGCACGCTGTCAGCAGTGAGTGTCACGACCAGATACCATCATGGCCGAACGCCCCCGGCGGGATCAGCCCCGGGCTGACATAGGCATGGTGCAACGCGTCGAGTTGCGCCCAGAGCACATCGCACTTGAATGTCAGCGCCGCGATGGCCGCCTGCTGCTGCTCCGGCGTGCGGGCATGGTGCTTGACGTAGTCGAGCGCGAAATCGGCGTCGCGCGGCGCCTGGTCGAGACGCGCATTGAAGTAGGCCAGCGTTTCCCTCGTGATGAAGTCGTAATTGGCAAGCATGCCGGAAACGCGCTCGGAAATGATCGTCGGCGAGAACATTTCCGTCAGCGACGACGCCACGGCCTCCAGCAACGAGCGGTCGCGCACGAAATCGACATAGGCGCGCACGGCGAACCGCGTCGCCGGGAGGGCACGGCGCTCGCTGATGACCATGTCGCGATCGAGTCCCAGCCCCTCGGCGAGAGCCAGCCAGCGGACGATGCCGCCCTCTCCCGGTTGCGTGCCGTCGTGATCGACAAGGCGCTGGCGCCAGATCCGGCGCAACTCGGAATCATCAGTGCGGGCGATCAGCGTGGCATCCTTGATCGGAATCGCCGCCTGATAACAGTAGCGATTGAGCGCCCAAGCCTGAACCTGCCGCTTATCCAGTTTCCCGCCGTGCAGAAGCTGATGGAACGGATGGCGGTTGTGGTACCGCGCCGCACCCACTGCGCGGAGCGCGGCTTCCAGTTCGTCCGGACTCATCAGCACCGTCATAGCACGATCTCCATCCCGTCATGGGCAACGATCCACCCTGCGCGCTCCGCCTCGGCGCGCTCCGGCGTGTCGTCAAGAATCATCGGATTGCTGTTATTGACATGAACAAACACCTTCCGCGCGACATCGAGCCCGGCGAACGCAGCGATCGATCCCTCAGGCCCGCTGACGCTGATATGCCCCATCCGCGCACCTGTCTTGGGCATCAGACCCGCCTCGATCATTTCATTGTCGTGCCAAAGCGTGCCGTCGAACAGGACGAGCGCCGCACCGCGCACCCGTCTTGCCACATCCTCCGAAACCCTGGCGCAGCTGGGGATATAGAAGAACGCCCTGCCATGATCGTCGGCAATGCGCAGCCCGATCGTGTCGCCCTCGGATGAGCCGAAATCCGCGCGGCTCACATCCTCGGCATAAAGTGCCACCTTGCCTGGTACCACGAAGGCTTCCACGGTGATTCCGAGATCCTGCCCCGCGCCGTTGGCAAGCCGCGTCGGCACATCGACCGGAAGCTCGCGGCGCGGTACCAGGCCGGCATCCAGCACGCGGAAAATCTGGCTGTCACCGAGCAAGTCAAAAATCCGCCGGCCCGCATACAGGCCGAACCGATGCCCCTCGCGCAGATTGAGCAGACCGGCCGTGAAGTCGACATCCCCTCCCGTCAGTACCGCTGCCGCAATGGGACTGTCGCGCAGTCCGGAACGAGGCTGAAGTGCGGGGGTCGCAAGGATCTGCCCGCGCAGATCCGGAGAGGCGTTAAAGATCACATAATCCGAGTCGTTGACGCTCACGGCCAGCGCGGCTTGGGTCCGCGGCTTCGCTGCCGGATCGCCACAACGCGCCCGCGCGCAATTGCCGCAGGCACAATTCCACTGCGGAAAGCCGCCTCCGGCGGCGGCGCCGAGAATGATGATCTTCATGGATTTGATAGATCGCCGGAACCGGCGCGAGGCACCGGCTCCGGCACCTTGTGTTCAGATCAGTCGAGATCAGCGCAGGCGTAGCAGTTGATTTCGGTGCCAACGGCGATTTCGACGAGCTTCGGCTTGGTCCACATGGATGTATCTCCTGGAACGTTGTGGTTCAAACGCGTTTTCCGCTTTTCTCTCCGCAACATGCGAAGTATGCCGACAATACGACATGTCGGTCCTGACGCAAGTGCGAATTGGGCGCCACATTCCCGGTTGTAACAAAACGGGACAGCGTTACGGTCACAATCCCTACATCACGAAAAAGGGCGGCTTGATGCCGCCCTTTCCCGGATACCAACCTGAACCGGCTAGCCGCAGGCCGCAACAGCCCGCCGCGCCATCACGCCCACAAGATGCGCCCGATACGCGGCGCTGGCATGGATGTCGCTGCTCATATCCTCTTCCGGTGTCTTCACGCCGCTGATCGCGTCGGGAGCGAAATGCGCCGACAGCGCCTGCTCCATCGCGGTATGGCGAAAAACACCATTATTCCCGGCGCCGGTCACGGCAACCCGTACGCCGCCCGCGTTCTTTGCCACAAACACGCCGACCATCGCGTAGCGCGACGCCGGGTTCGGGAACTTCTCATAAGCCGCCTTCTCGGGGATCGGGAACGAGACCTCGGTGATCAGTTCGTCCGGCTCCAACGCGGTGGTGAACATGCCCTGGAAATAGTCGTCCGCCGCGATCTCGCGCTTCGTGGTACGGATGGTTGCGGCAAGCGCCAGCACAGCCGAGGGATAGCAGGCAGAGGGATCGTTGTTGGCGAGCGACCCACCGATCGTACCGCGGTAACGGACCTGGCGGTCGCCGATATGGCTGGCAAGGTGCGCGAGCGCGGGAATCGCATCGGCCACGTCTTTCGATGTCGCGACCTCGCGATGCGTGGTCATCGCCTTGATAACCAGCGTATTACCTTCGCGGCGGATGCCGGACAGCCCCAGTCCTGCGAGATCCACCACCGCGCTCGGCTTCGCCAGGCGCTGCTTGAGCACGGGGATGAAGGTCATGCCGCCGGCGAGCGCCTTGGCCTCGGGATCGGCCGCCAGCGCCTTTACCGCGTCATCCACGGCAGCCGGTTTCTGATACTTGAAATCGTACATCTCTTCTCTCCGTTACTCGGCGGCCATCCGCGGCGACGCCGCATTGATGATCGACCAGATCTTCTGCGCTGTGGCCGGCATGTCCACATGCGTTACCCCGTAATCACGCAACGCGTCGACCACGGCATTGATGACGGCCGGCGGACTGCCGATTGCCCCCACCTCGCCCACTCCCTTCGCGCCAAGCGGGTTATGCGTGCACATCGTCGATTCGGTGCCGACATGGATGCTCACGAGATTGTCTGCCCGCGGCATCGTATAATCCATCAGCGAACCGGACAGCAGCTGACCCGCTTCGTCATAGATCGCATGTTCGAGCAGCGCCTGCCCGATACCCTGAGCAACGCCGCCATGCACCTGGCCATGAACGATCATCGGGTTGATCACACGGCCGATATCATCGACGGCAGTGAAGTTGAGCAAGGTGACAACACCCGTATCGGGATCAACCTCCACCTCGCAGATATGGCACCCGCCGGGGAAGGTGAAGTTCTTCGGGTCGTAGAATGCCGTCTCGTCGAGGCCGGGCTCGAGTTCGTCATGCGGATAGTTGTGCGGCACATAGGCGGTCAGCGCAATCTCGCCGAAGGCTTTCGACTTGTCGGTGCCGGCCACGGTGAACTTGCCGTCCTTGAATTCGATGTCGTCAACCGAGGCTTCCATCAGGTGAGCGGCGATCTTCTTGCCCTTGGCAATGATCTTGTCGACTGCCTTGACGATTGCCGATCCGCCCACGGCAAGCGAGCGGCTGCCATAGGTGCCCATGCCGAACGGGATCTTGCTGGTATCGCCATGCACGATCTCGACCTGCTCGAACGGCACGCCGAGCTGGTCGGCAACGAGCTGGGCGAAAGTCGTCTCATGGCCCTGACCGTGGCTGTGCGTGCCAGTATAGAGCGTTACCGATCCGGTCGGGTGCACCTTGACGTTGGCGACCTCGTAAAGACCGGCCCTGGCGCCAAGCGCACCGGCAACCGCAGACGGCGCGATGCCGCAGGCCTCGAGATAGGTCGACATGCCGATGCCGCGCAGCTTGCCGCGCTTCGCCGATTCCGCGCGCCGTGCCTCGAAGCCGTTCCAGTCGGCCAGTTCCATGCAGCGGACAAGCGTCGCCTCGTGATTGCCGCTGTCATATTGCAGTGCGACCGGCGTCTGATAGGGGTAGGCATCGGGCGGGATGAAGTTGCGCCGGCGGATGGCGACACGATCCATCCCCATCGTCTTCGCCGCAACGTCGACAAGGCGTTCGAGCAGGAACGTGGTCTCCGGACGGCCGGCGCCGCGATAGGCATCGACCGGAACGGTATTGGTGAAGATCGCCTTCACCTCGGAATAGATCGCGGGCGTGGTATAGACGCCGGCAAGCAGCGTCGCCGACAGATAGGTCGGGACCGATGGCGCGAAGGTCGAGAGATAGGCGCCGAGATTGGCCATCGTCTTCACTCTCAGCCCGAGGAATGCGCCGTCCTCGGCCAACGCCAGCTCGGCGTGGGTGATATGGTCGCGGCCGTGGGCGTCGGTGATGAAGGATTCGCTGCGTTCGCAGGTCCATTTCACCGGACGGTTCACCTGCGCGGCCGCCCAGGTTACCGCCGCTTCCTCGATATAGTGGAAAATCTTCGCCCCGAACCCGCCACCGACATCCGGCGCCACGACGCGCAGCTTGTGCTCGGGAATCTGCAGCACGAAGGCGCCCATCAGCAGGCGGATCACATGGGGGTTCTGGCTGGTGGTGTAGAGCGTGTGTTCGCCGGTCGCCTGGTCGAAATCGCCGATCGCCGCACGCGGCTCGATCGGGTTGGGCACCAGCCGGTTGTTCACCACATCGATCTTCGCCACCTTGAAGGCCTTGGCGAAGGCGGCATCCACCGCGTCCTTGTCGCCGATATGCCAGTCGAAGCAGACGTTGCCCTTGGCGTCGTCATGCACCAGCGGCGCGCCCGCGGCGGTCGCCGCGACCATGTTGGAGACGGCGGGCAGCGGGTCGATGTTGACCACCAGCGCCTCGGCGGCATCCTTTGCCTGGTCGACGGTCTCGGCGATCACCATCGCGACCGCATCGCCGACATACCGCACCTTGCCCTGCGCGAGCACCGGATGCGGCGGCTCGACCATAGGGGAACCGTCCTTGCTATGGATTTGCCAGCCGCAGGGCACGCCGCCGATCCCGGCCTTTGCGATATCCTCGCCGGTAAAGATCGCCACCACGCCGGGCATCGCGCGCGCCGCGCCGGCGTCAATCGAGCGGATGTTGCCGTGCGCCACGTCGGATCGCCGGAACACGGCATAGGCCTGCCCCGGGCGGTTGATGTCATCGGTGTAATGGCCGCGGCCCGACAGAAACCGGCGGTCCTCCACGCGCTTCGGCGAATCGCCAATGCCGCCCTTCACGATGTGCGGCTGCGTCATGTCGTTCATGGATGATCTCCCGAATTTTTGCCGCGCCGGACGATACCGGCGCGGTATCTTTTATGATCCGAGCCTCACTCCGCAGCCTGCGGCAATTCCCGCCCATGCATCAGCGGCCACGCCGCAGCGATCGCCTTGACGATGTTGTGGTAGCCGGTGCAGCGGCAGATATTGCCTTCCAGCCCATCGCGGATCTGTTGTTCGGTCAGACCTTCCGGATGGCTTTCGACAAGATCGATCGCGCTCATCACCATGCCCGGCGTGCAGAAGCCGCATTGCAGGCCATGATGCTCGCGAAACATTTCCTGCATCGGATGCAGCGTGCCGTCCGCGGCCGCGAGCCCTTCGATCGTGGTCACCTCAGCACCATCCGCCTGCACCGCGAGCATGGTGCACGACTTGACCGACTTGCCGTCGACCTTGACCACACAGGCACCGCACTGGCTCGTGTCGCAGCCGACATGCGTGCCGGTCAGGTGCAGGTTCTCGCGCAGCATCTCGACCAGCAGCGTGCGCGCCTCGACGTCAGCGGTCGCCGGCTTGCCGTTCACCGTGAGTTTAACCTGGGGCATTGATTCCTCCGTTCATGATCACGCGCGCCCCTCCGCCAGGGCGGACCGCTTCCTGATCACATGATGATGGGGCTCTTCCGCATTGGTCAAGAGAACCGCCGCGCTTTCCTGCAGCGGCACACGAATTTGGCAGAATTTGACACAGTTCCGCTTGCGCGCCGCCGCCGGCCTGCTAACCCTCCTGCCCGATGCCCGCCCTGCCCTCGCCGATCGAGCTGGTCACCAACCGACTGCCGGCCCGCCACCGCGCGGCGGCGGGCGAGTTCCTGCGCTTCGGCCTGGTCGGCGTGTTCGGCCTGCTGGTCGATATCGCCGCCGTCTATGCGCTGATCCCAAGCCTCGGCCTCTACGGCGCCGGCATGGCAGCCTATCTGATCGCTGCCAGTTGCAATTGGGTGCTACACCGGCTGTGGACGTTCCGCGCCCGCGCCCAGCGCCCGGCCCACACCCAGTGGTTGCGCTTTCTCATGGTCAACCTCGCTGGCTTCATGGTCAATCGCGGCGCGTATTCCGCTCTGATCGCAAGCTTTGTCCTGCCGCGTCACTATCCGGTGTTGGCCGTCGCCGCCGGGGCGGCGTCGGGCTTCCTCATCAATTTTCTGCTTTCCCGCCGCCTCGTTTTCGGTTAACCAAAAATCAACCTTGGATTGCGGTCAAGCAACTCTAGGTGGAGGCGAACCGGATGTCTCAGACGATTCTCGAGCCTTTGGCCGAACCAGTCCGCCGTATGGCGGCAATCCCGGTCAAGCGGGCGCACCGATTCCGTCCGCACCTCGGCCCGAGTAGCGGAATCGCATTTCTCCTGGTCGCGGATGCCGCGACCGTTCTCATTGGCCCGCGTCTTGCCACCCGAGTGTTGGCGCCTGCCCCCACCATGGCCGCCGGGCCGTTCAACGAACTCGTCTTTGGTGGCCTGACATTGCTCGCCCTGTTCGCTGCCGGTCTTTACGCAGTCGGCCCCGCGCGCGCGCCGCTCGTCCATATCGGAGCCATGCTGCGCGCCCTCGTGGCGGCGGACGTGCTTGCCCTGCTGCGGATCGCACTGTTGCGCCCTGTGCCAGCCATATTGCCGCTCGACAGATCAATTGCATGGGCCGTCGGTGCCTTCACGTTCACTGCCGTGCTGATGCTCGGCGAGCGCGCAATGGTTGCCGCGTTCTGGCGCCGCCACGGAATCGGCATCCCGCGAGGAGCATCCGCCCTCGTTGCCGCAACTCCGTGCGACCGTATGCTCTGCACTCGTCTCGACCGCATGACCGACCACCGGCTTGGCTATGTCTTCTGCTGGGGGCTCGCCCCGACATCAGGCCTGCGCACCATCGCCGATGCGGCGACCCTGGAAGCCATGATCCGCTCTGGCCAGATCGGCGATCTCGTCGTCTTCGTCCAGCGCGGCGATGGGCCCGAAGCCCGCAGCAAAATCGATGCACTGCTTGCCCGCCTTGCCGATCAGCCGGTACGGATCCGCCTCGCCTTCGACGCGGTGGCCGAGATCGGCGCGTGCGACCTCGCGACCGGCCGGAGCCTGCGTCTCGTCACGGTGCTCGACCGGCCGATCCGTCCGTTCGGCGCCATGGCAAAGCGGAGCATGGACGTGGGCGGCGCCGCCTTGCTGATCATCCTGCTCGGCCCGCTTCTGGCCCTGATCGCCCTCGCCCTACGGATGACCGGACCCGTCCTGTTCCGCCAGCGCCGCATCGGGCTCGACGGCGCGCCGTTCACGGTCTTCAAGTTCCGCACGATGCGCCCGCAGCCACCCAGACAAGCCGCAGGCCCGGTGTCTCAGGCCCAGCCTGGCGATCGGCGGATCACCCGGCTCGGCGCCATTCTCCGCCGCCTTTCGCTCGACGAATTACCCCAACTATTCAACGTGCTGCGCGGCGAGATGTCGCTGGTCGGCCCCCGCCCGCACGCGCCGCACACCACCGCCGGCGACTTCACCTTCGAACAGGCGATCGCCTTCTACGGCGTGCGCCACCGCGTGAAGCCGGGGTTGACCGGCCTCGCCCAGGTGCGCGGCCTGCGCGGCCCGACCGACCGGCGCGACCTCGTGGCGGCCCGAGTCGCCGCCGATCTCGACTATATCGAGCGCTGGTCCCCCTGGCTCGACCTCGCCATCCTGCTGCGCACGATCCCCGCTGTGCTGATCGGCCGCAATGCCATCTGAGCCGCGCCTGCTGGCCGGGACGCCGCCCCCTGGCCACGCCTATGATGCCGACATTGTCATCCTGAGCCATCACCGCCCGCGTGAAACCATCGCCGCGATCCGTTCGGCGGCCGCGCAAACCGGGCTGGACAGCCATGTCATCGTGCTCGACCAGAACTCACCGCCCGGCATGCGCGCCGCCCTGGCGACGGTGGCGACCGAATTCCCCCATGTCGCGCTCTACGGCGTCGGGCAGAATTTCGGCGTGCCCGGTGGCCGCAACCGTGTAAGCGCCCTCGGCCACGGCCGCACGATCATCGCGCTCGACAACGATGCCGTCTTCGCCGCCCGCGATACCGCGGCCCGCGCCGCCATCCGCATCGCCGGAACGGCGGATCTCGCCGCCATCGGGTTCCGCATCCTTGCAGCCGACGGGCGCAGCCTCGACCTGACGAGCTGGGGCTATCCGAAGCGGCTTTTGCCCCGGGCCGACGGATTTTTCGCGGCGACCACCTTCGTCGGCTGCGGCCACGCCCTGTCGCGCGCCTGCTTCGAGCGTCTCGGCGGCTATGACGAGAGCCTGTTCTTCACCTGGGAGGAATACGAATTCGCCCGCCGCGCCATTGCCGCGGGCTGGCGCATCGAGCATCACGGCGACCTCGCCGTCATCCATGAAGTTTCTCCCGAAGCGCGGGTGAACTGGAATGCCGGACGCTGGCACCAATACGTTCGCAACCGTCTGCTGATCGCCCATGACTGGAACGGTCTGTCCGGCTTCCTGTTCCGCGCCGGCATTTATCTCGCGCGTGGCATCAACGCGTGCCGCCTGCGTCCGACACTCGACGCCATTGCCGAGGCCCATGCCCTCGCACGCACCCGCCCCCGCCACCAAGAAACGGCAGAGGCCCGCCACTACGTCTTCCGTAACGAAATCCGCCACCGGCTGCCGGGCGGCGCGCGCCTTATTGGCGCCGGTGCCACCGCTTCGGCCAGGCGGCCACCCACGGCCGCACCCCCTGCACCCACCGGTCCGTAGTCAGCCTCACGCGGCCGCCCGCGAACCGCAGCGCGATCGCGCCATCGCGCCACACGCTGAACCGATCGATCACGTAGCGCCCCCGGGCCCGGCACGCGCCGCGCAACGGTTCAGGCGAGATCACCACCCGCGCATCGCCGCATCCGTTCTCCGCCGCCGTGGCATCGGCAAGATACAGCACCCGCCCATGGTCGAACCGGCATCGCCCGCCGGCACAAATGTCGGCGGCACGGGCCACCGCCACACGGTCATGCGCGAAGACCGGCCGCCATTGCGCCAGGGTGTATTGATCCGGCCGCCGCGTCTCGAGTATCCGCACCACCGCGCCGTCGCGCACCGCAACGAGCGAAGCCGTGGGCGAGACCAGCACATCCGGCGCGCGGCCCAGCATCATCCCCGCCAGACCGATCACGACAGGCGCCAGGCCGGCAAGGCGTACCCGCCCCCGCAGCAGTCCGAGCAGCGCCATGCCGAGGCCCAGCAGCGCAACCGGCCAGCCCGGGCTTGGCCCGATCACGATCAGCGCGTGCGGCAACTGCCCGACGAACCGCGCCACGGCCAGCATCGCCGCGATCCCCCACCCCATCGGCGCGAGCGCCAGCACCTCGAGATGCAACGGCATCAGGACCAGCGCCACCATGCCGGCCGGCAACACGACGAGCGCCGTCAGCGGCACCGCGATCAGGTTTGCCAGGATGTAATACGGCTGCACCTGCTGGAACTGGTAGGCCGCGAACGGCATCGACGCCCCACCCGCCAGCAGCGAGGTGAAGGCCAGCGCGGCGATATGCCGACCCAGCCGTCCTCGCCATCCCGCCCCCTCGGTATCGAACCGGCGTCCAACCGCCTCATAGCCCGCGATCAGTGCCAAAACGGCGGAAAAGCTCATCTGGAAACTCGGCCCCGGCACCGCCTGCGGCTCGATCAGCATCAACACGAACGCCGCCACCGCCAGCCCGCGCAGCGACAGCGCCCGTCGCCCGGCGACAATGCCGAGCAGAACCAGCGCGGCCATGGCGAGACTCCGCTCGATCGGCACGTGAAAACCGGTCAGCGCCGCATAGACCACCCCACCCGCAAAAGCCACGGCCGAGGCAATGACCTTCGCCGGCACGCGGAGCAGCAGAAACTCGGACCACCCGACGCAGAATCGCGCCAGCGCGAACAGCGCCCCCATCACGATGCCGATATGCAGCCCGGCGACGGCAAGGATATGAGCCAGTCCGGCGGTGATGAACGCCTGGCGCTCACGTGCCGGAATCGATTCCTCGAAGCCGGTCAGCAGCGTGGCGGCGATTGGCCCCGTAGTGGGCGGCATGGCGGCCAGCACCCGTGCGGCAATCGTTTCGCGCAACCGCCGCAGTGCGCCGCCCCACCCCGGCGCGGCAACGCGCGTCACGTCGAGCTTCCCGACCGCGAACCCAACCGCGCCGAGCCCCGAAAAAAACTGATCCCGCCCGAACGACCACCCTCCCGGATAGGCCGGGCGAGACGGAGCGAAGAGAAAGGCGCGCACCCGCACACTGTCGCCTGCCGCGAGGCGGACATCGTCGCCGCGGCGTAACTTGATCCTCACTGCCCGGCCCAGCGCCGGCCCGCCATTGAGGCGCGATGCCGCAATCCGCACCCGTCGGCCGGTCGCCAGCAAGTCGATCGAGCTCACCCGTCCTGTTACCGTCACGACGCCGTGCGGCACGACGATCGGCGGCGGCATCAGCATCGCCTGCCATTGCGCCCGGCCGAGACCGAGTAGGGCAAACAGCGCCAGCGCTGCCAGCCGGCGACCCACCGGCCGCCGCCAGAGGACGGTGAGCACACCGGCCGCCAGCACGATCGCCACCGGCGCCAGCCACGCCGGCGGTTCCGCCCTGAGATCAAAATAAAGGAGGATGCCGGCCATCATCGCTACCGGGAGGAACAGCACAATCCGCCCCGCGTAGGCGGCCGACGAACGCAGGGCACCCGGCGGCGGCGGCGCCGCCGGTTTCGCTGCTCTGACCGCGATCAGCGCCACATCCACCGAAACCTCAACTATAAGTTGATTTACCCTATTTCATTTCCCGAATGGATGAAAGCTCGACATCAGGTCAGCGATGCGATGGCAAGCACAAGGGTAATACCCGCGATCGCCAGCGTCGCATGCGTGCCGAGCAGCAGCCCCGCAGGGCGCCGTTGGCGCCAGGCCGCGATGACGACGAACAAGCCGAGCAGCAGGGCGAGACCGAGCAGAATTTCCGCCCCCGCGCCGAAGCCACCCAGCCCCATCCGTGCCGGCACCGGATGGCGGGCCAGCGCGATGACCAACGCGGTCAGTCCCATGGCCCCCAGAACGCCATGCAGCGGGCCAAGCAGCCGGCCGAAGACGCCGCCACCATTCACCCCACCCTGCTGCATTGCGCGCACGCCGAGCCACGCACCGAGTGAGGCGGCTAGCAGAAGCAATGAGAGAGGAATCGTCATTCGCACACAATGACGCTCCCGCAATGGGCATCAAGAGCGAAACCCGCATGTGCGGCGCCGGGGGGCGCGGAGAACGCAGATTTGATCGGGCTCGGCGCGCCGGCGGCGGGCTAAGCCGCCGCCGGCCGGGCGCCTTGCCGTCAGGATTGCTGGCGGCGCAGGAAAGCCGGAATGTCGATGCCGATTTCCTCGTTCTGCGTCAGCCGAACCGCCGCACGCGGCTCATGATGCTGCGGCGGCACATGGTACGAGGCATGCTCGGCCGCCGGGGCCTGAGGCATCTCGCGGTCGAGATGCTGCGGCGCCTGGTAGGAAGGCTCCTCCCGCGCGGGCCAGGACGGAGCGGCCGCACGAGGTTCCGCCTGCGGCATTGGCTGCGGGGCGGCCGCATTGCGGAAGCTGCTGGTCATCCGGCCGAACAGGCTCTGCTTGCGCGGCGGCTCGGCGGCGCGCGGCGTCTCCCGGAAGGCGGCCGGAGCCGAGATCGGCGCCCGCACCGGCCCCTCGGCCTGGAACTGCGGACGCGCCGGCACCGGACCCGGCGCCGGCTGCGGATGCATTGCCTGAGCCGCCTGGTGCTGCGCTGGAGCGGACTGCGGCTGGAAGTGTGCCGGATGCGAAGCCGCGGCGGGCGCCGCGGTCATATGCGGCTGCGCCGCCACTGTCGCGTTCGCCTCCACCATCACGCTGTCGCCCGAAACCGCGGCCAGGCGCGGCCGCTCGGCCTGTGCCGGCACTGGCGTGTCGATCCCGGTCGCCACCACCGAAATCCGCACCCGGCCTCCCAGGCTCTCATCCAGCGCCATGCCGACCATGATGTTCGCATCCTCGTCGACTTCCTCGGCGATCCGGTTCGCCGCCTGGTCGAGTTCATGCAGCGAGAAGTCGGAACTGCCGGTGATGTTGATCAGCAGCCCGCGCGCGCCCTTCATGTTGGTGTCTTCCAGCAGCGGATTGGAAATCGCCGCCTCCGCGGCGCGGATCGCGCGATCCTCGCCCTCGGCTTCGCCTGTGCCCATCATCGCCTTGCCCATCACCGACATCACCGAGCGGATGTCGGCATAGTCGAGGTTCACGAGGCCCGGAACCACCATCAGGTCGGTGACGCCGCGCACGCCCATGTAGAGCACATGGTCGGCCATCTCGAAGGCTTCTTTCCAGCCTGTCCGCTCGTTGGCCACCTTGAAGAGGTTCTGGTTCGGAATCACGATCAGCGTATCGACGAACTGCTGCAGCTCGTTGATCCCCTCCTCGGCGGAGCGCAGGCGGCGGCGCCCCTCGAAGGCGAAAGGCTTGGTCACCACGCCGACGGTCAGGATGCCGCGCTCGCGCGCCATCCGCGCGATGACCGGCGCGGCCCCCGTGCCCGTGCCGCCACCCATGCCCGCGGTGATGAACACCATATGCGCGCCGTCGAGATGGCGGGCCAGGTCTTCCGACGCTTCCTCAGCCGACGCCTTGCCGATTTCCGGCCGTCCGCCCGCACCGTTACCCTGGGTGATATGGGGCCCAAGCTGGATCCTCCGCTCGGCACGCGAGAGCATCAACTGTTGTGCATCGGTATTGGCGACGACGAATTCCACGCCCGGCAGGTTCAGCGCGATCATGTTGTTGACCGCGTTGGTGCCCCCACCGCCAACGCCGATCACCGTGATTCGCGGCGTGAAATCTGTCTGTGTCGTGGTCTGTCGGATCAGGTTCAGGGTCATGTCTGCGTCTCCTGGCAGGCGGGCGTGAAACGATGGGCAGCAAGGATGCGATGGCGTTCGCTCATCACATCCGCCGCATGAGCAAGTTCATGAAACGGGCGAGGCGGCCCTGCGGCGCGGCAGCGGTCAGATCGATGTCATGCATCGTCTGGCCGTCGCCGCTGGCGAAGGCGAGCAGGCCGATCATCGTGGCGAAATTCGGCCCGGTGGCGGCGTCGGGCAGGCCGATGACGCCGATGGGCTTGCCGATCCGCACCTGGCGGTCGAGGATCTGTGCCGCCAGTTCGCGGGCACCGACCAGTTGCGACGCGCCGCCGGTCAGCACCACGCGCGCCCCTGCCGCCCGGCCGAGCCCGGAGGTCTCGATCCGGTCGCGCACCAGCTCGAAGATCTCCTCGAGCCGCGGGCGGATGATCGAAACCAGCGCGCTGCGCGGCACCTTGGCGATCTGGTGCTCGGCCTCGCCCACGAGGGGCACTGGCAGCAGCTCGCGCGCATCGTCCGGGCTTTCCTGGCAGGTGCCATAGAGCGTCTTGAGCCGCTCGGCATGCGCCACCTGGGTGGAAAGCAGCCGGGCGACGTCGTTGGTGACGTGATTGCCGCCGACCGGCAGTTGCGCCGTGTGCAGCATCTGCCCTTCGGCGAAGACCGCGATCGTCGTCGTGCCGCCGCCCATGTCGATCACGGTGGCGCCGAGTTCCCGCTCGTCCTCCACCAATGTTGCGAGGCCCGAGGCAAACGGCGCCGACACCATCGAGGCAATCTCGAGCTCGCATCGTTCGAGGCAGGCGGTGACGCTCTTGATCGCCGTGGTGGCGGCATCGACCACATGAAGCTGCGCGGTCAGCGTATCGCAATAAAGTCCGCGCGGATCGGCGACGCCGCCGGTCTCGTCCGTGGAGAAATTGAGCGGCAGGGCATGAATCGTGCCGCGCCCCTCGGACGCCGCACGGGCCCGCGCCTCGCGCACCACGCGGCGGATGTCATCCTCGGTCACGGCGCGGCCGTCGATCGGCCACTGCACGTTGAACAGCCGGCTCTCCGGCTGCCCGCATGACAGGTTCACCGTGACCGATTTCAGCCGCATATCGGCCTGGTCCTCCGCCGCGCCCACAGCAGCACGGATCGCCTTCTCCGCGTCTTCCAGATCGACGATGCCGCCCGATTTTACCCCTCGCCCACGTTGCCAGCCGAAGCCGAGGGCGCGCAGCCGTCCATCGCTCTCGGCGCGGCCGATCAGGCAGGAAATCTTGGTCGAACCGATATCCAGCACGCCGAACGGGCCAGATCGCGCGGGCTGGCGGCGCGTTTCCTGCTGGCGCGGTTCGGCCCGTGTCGCGGTCAGCGTCGCGCGGCGGGACAGATCGTTCATGCCCGTGCCTCCCTCATGACTTGTGGTTCCCGGATGCTGCGGACGGCGTAGCGGCGTCGGTCACGAAACCTTTCGGGTAGGGGCGCACCACCAGGCGGTCGGCAAGCCGCAGGTCGATCCGGCGCACCGGCCGATCCAGAAGGCGAATCTTCCGCTCGGCCTGCATCAACACGGTCAGCGCACGAGCTGGATGGGAATCCGGCAGTTCCACCACCGTGTGATCGCGCAGGATCAGGTTCCAGCGCAGCCGATCGATCCGCTCGGCGGCAACCACCTTCGAATCGATCGCGGGAAACCGGGCGAGCAGGTCGAGCAGGTCCTGGGCATGCTTCGGCGCACCAGCGCCGACCAGCAGCCTCAGATTCGGATCATGCGCCCGGGCTGCCCCTGCATCGCGATCCTCCAGCACCGCGCCACCAGCGCCGACCAGCGCGAAGCGCCCATCCGGCCGCTGCCAGATCGCAACGGCGCGGCGTTCGGTGACCTCGACCCGCAACGTGTCAGGCAGCACGCGCTCGACAACGGCGCTGCGCACCAGGCCCAGCGCTCCGACCCGGGCTGCCACGGCCGCCGGCGATAAAGCGAAGATCGCCTTGCCGCGCTCGACATCGAGCGCGCGCTCGACAACGGCGCGCGATCCCGGCGTAACGCCGCTCAGTTCAATATGGGCAATCCGGAATCCCGCATCGGCCGCCACGGTCGCCGCCGCGGCGCGCACCGGCCGAAACACCGCCAGAACGCCCCGCAGACCAAGCGGCACCGCGATCAACAGCAATGCCACGACGCCGAGCACCGCCGTCGGCCGTCCGGCCCGACGCAAACGGCGCAACAACAGCGTGCGCGGACTCGGACGGTCCTGGACGGTCGCCTTGCGCTGCTTCACACGCGGCATGCAGCGTTCTCCACCATCCAGGCGCACAGCGCGGGGAAATCGATTCCGCAATGAGCCGCCTGTTCGGGCAACAGCGAGGTTGGCGTCATGCCCGGCTGGGTGTTCACCTCCAGCAACACCAGCCGGTCCGTTTCATCGTCGTAGCGGAAATCCGAGCGTGTCGCTCCACGGCAGCCAAGCGCGCGATGCGCCGCAACCGCGACATCCCTGGCCCGCGCGCTCACCGAAGGCGGCACGTCCGCCGGAATCTCGTGCCGAGAGGCACCGGCGGCATATTTCGCCGTGTAGTCATAGAAGCCCTCCGCACGAATTTCGGTGACCGCCAGCGCCCGGTCCTCGAGCACCGACACGGTAAGTTCCCGCCCGGGAACATATTCCTCGGTCATCGCCACCGATCCGTGGCGCCAGGCGCGCGCGATATCGGCGCGGCGGTTGTCGCCCTCGCGCAGGATGAACACGCCGACCGAGGAGCCCTCGTTGACCGGCTTGATGACATAGGGCCGCGGCAGCGGATCGGCCTCCGCGAGTTCGTCCAGCGGCACGATGCGGTGCTGCGCCAGCGGCAGGCCGGCAGAGGCGAAAACCGCCTTCGCCGCGCCCTTGTCCATCGCCATCGACGATGCCCGCACGCCGGAATGGGTATAGGGGATGCCCATGTAGTCGAGCACGCCCTGGATCGTCCCATCCTCGCCGAAACGGCCGTGCAGCGCGTTGAATACCGCATCCGGCGCCGGCGTCAGCGCCGCGATCACCGCGCCGAGATCGGCGCCGACCTCGATCTCGAACACGTCATACCCCGCCTTGCGCAGTGCCGCCGCAACCTGCCGGCCGGAGGCGAGGCTGACCTCACGCTCCTCCGAAATGCCACCGAGCAGGACCGCGACGCGCTTCATGCCGCACCCCGGCACGGCAGGCCGACCCGGCGGATTTCCCAGATCAGCTCGACGCCGGTGCGCTCGCGCACGCGCCGGCGCACCGCCTCGCCCAGGCCCTCGATGTCGGCGGCGGTCGCCTCGCCGAGATTGATGAGGAAATTGCAGTGCTTTTCCGAAACCTGGGCGCCGCCGTGGATGAGCCCGCGGCAGCCTGCCTCGTCGATCAGCCGCCAGGCCTTGTCGCCCTCGGGGTTGCGGAAGGTCGAGCCGCCGGTCCGCGCCCGCACCGGCTGCGTTGCCTCGCGGCTCGCGCGGATATCAGCCATCCGCGCCGCGATCGCCGCCGCCTCGCCCGGCCGCGCGTGCAGCCGCGCCCGCACGACGATCCCGCCCTCGGGCAGCCGCGCGTGACGATAGGTCAGCGCGAGATCACCGGCGGCATAGCGCGCCACCGTCCCGTCCCGCCCGACGATCTCGGCCCAGTCCAGAACATCGCGGATCTCCGCGCCATAAGCGCCGGCATTCATCGCCACGGCGCCGCCGAGCGAGCCCGGAATGCCCGAGAGGAATTCGAGCCCGGTGAGCCCCGCCGCCGCCGCGTGTTCGGCGATCGTCGCATCCAGCGCCGCCGCCCCCGCCACGATGCCGTCCGGCTGGACTTCGATATCCGCGAACCCGCGCACCAACCGCACGACCACACCCGCGATCCCGCCATCCCGCACGATCAGGTTGGAGGCGGCGCCGATCGGCAGCACCGGCACTTCCGGCGCCAGCGCGGCGAGAAAACGGCTCAGATCCTCGATATCGGCGGGGCGGAACATCACCTCCGCCGGCCCGCCGACGCGGAACCACGTCACCGGCCCGAGCGGAACATCGAACCCGATGCGTCCGCGCACTTCCGGCAGCGCGGCACGCCAGTCGGCCATGACCGGAGCGGCCATCATCGCATCCCCCCGGCACCGCGGCGGGTGGTCTCGATCAGCGCCTGCAACTGGTTGGGCAGCGCCTGCGCCCAGTTGGTAATCGACCCGGCGCCGAGGCAGACGACGTAATCGCCGGCGCGGGCCATCGCGTTGATCATCTCGGCCAGATGATCGGGGCTACCGAGCGAAACAACCGATTTGTGGCCGCGCGCCCGCAGCCCCTCGACCAGCGCGTCGCGATCGATACCCGGGATCGGCTCCTCGCCCGCCGGATAGACGTCGGCGACGATCACCTTTCCCGCATCGTTCATGCAGGTGCAGAAATCCTCGAACAGCGTCGCCAGCCGCGTGTAGCGGTGCGGCTGCACCACGGCGATCACGTCCCGCGCACCGGCCTGGCGCGCCGCCCGCAGCACCGCCGCGATCTCGACCGGGTGATGTCCGTAATCGTCGATCACGGTGATGCCGGCGACCTCGCCGGTCTTGGTGAAACGCCGCTTCACGCCCCGGAAACTCGCCAGCGCCGCGCGCAGGTCGACCTCCGGCACCTCCATCTCGATGCCGATCGCGATCGCGGCCAGCGCGTTCTGGACATTGTGGTTGCCCAGCATCGGCAGGCGCATCGGCGCCAACACGCGCTCGCGCCCGGCCACCCGTTCGGACAGGCGCACCTCGAACGTCGCGCCATTACGGTCGGACATGATCCGCTCGGCCCGGACATCCGCCTGCGGCGACAGGCCATAGGTGATCAGCCGGTGATCCGACAGGTCCGGGATCATCCGCTGCACGCCGGGATGATCGATGCACAGAACCGCGAACCCGTAGAACGGGATGTTCGAGACGAACTGGCGATATCCCGCCTCCATCGCCTCGGCGGAGCCCCAATGGTCGAGATGCTCGGGGTCCATGTTGGTGACGACGGCGATCACCGCCGGCAGGCGGAGGAAGCTGCCATCGCTCTCATCGGCCTCGACCACCATCCAGTCGCCGCCGCCAAGCCGCGCATTGGTGCCGTAGGCGTTGATGATCCCACCATTGATCACGGTCGGATCGAGCCCCGCCCCTTCGAGCACGGCCGCGACGAGGCTCGTCGTCGTCGTCTTGCCATGCGTGCCGCCGATCGCGACGGACCAGCGCAGCCGCATCAGTTCGCCCAGCATCTCGGCGCGCCGCACCACCGGGATCATCCGCTTGCGCGCCGCCTGCACCTCGGGATTGTCGCGCGGCACCGCGGTCGACACCACGACCACCTGCGCGTTGCCCAGATTCGCCGCGTCATGCCCGATCGCGACCGGAATGCCCGCGGCGCGCAGGCGGGCGACATTGGCGTTTTCGGAAAGGTCGGATCCCTGCACGGAATAGCCGAGATTGTGCAGCACCTCGGCAATGCCCGACATGCCGATCCCGGCAATGCCGACGAAATGGATCGTCCCGATCGACAGCGGCATCGCCCTCATCGCACACGCTCCGCAATGGCCGACAGGACGAGATCGGCGAGCCGCGCGGCAGCCTCCTCGATCCGCGCGCTCGCCGCCGCCTCGGCCATCGCAGCCAGCCGCAGCGGATCATCGAGCAGGGATTCGAGTACGCCGGCCAGCCGGTCCGGTGTCGTCGTCGCCTGGTCGAGCCGGAATGCGCCGCCCCGCCGCGCCAGGACATCGGCATTGTGCCGCTGGTCGGTATTGATCGCGAGCGGAATGAAGATCGCCGGCCGCCCGATCGTCGCCACCTCGGCGACGGTCGACCCGCCGGACCGCGCGACCAGCAGATGCGCCGCCGCCATGCGCGGCGCCACATCGCTGAAGAACGGCGCCAGTTCATGTGTGATCCCGGCGGCATCGAGCGCGCCGCGTGCCGCCCCGATAGCCTCCCCCGGGCATTGCATGGTCAGTGCGATCCGCCGGCGCAGCCCCTCCGGCAGCCGGGCCAGCGCCTCGGGTACCAGGGTGGCGAAAATCCGCGCCCCGAGCGAGCCGCCGAGCACCAGCAGCCGGATCGTCTCCGCCGGCGGTTCATAGGGCGACGCAGCCAGCACCGAAATCGCGGCACGCACCGGGTTGCCGGTCACTGTCGCGCGCGCCCGGCCGGGCAACCCCGCGGTGCCCTCGAAGCTCAGCGCGAGATGGTCGGCGAAGCGCGCGAGGAAGCGGTTCGCGCCGCCGAGCACCGCGTTCTGGTCGTGCAACACGATGGCGGGTCGCCGCCGCAGCGTAGCCGCCGCGAGCACGGGCGGCACCGAGGGGTAGCCGCCGAAGCCGACCACAGCGGCAGCATCGAGCTTTGCAAGGATGTGCCGGGCCGCGACGGTGCCGCGCGCAAGCTGTGCCACGCCAAGAAGTCGCCGCCCAAGACTGCGTCCGGCCAGCCCCGCACCGGCCAGAACATGGCGCTCGCAGCCGGCAAATACCGCCGATTTCTGCCCCGCCGAGCGCGCGTCCGTCATCAGCACGATCCGCTGGCCACGCCGCATCAGTTCGTCTGCCACAGATTCCGCGGGAACCATGTGCC
Organism: Acidiphilium sp. JA12-A1; assembly: GCF_000724705.2. Taxonomy (NCBI): domain Bacteria; kingdom Pseudomonadati; phylum Pseudomonadota; class Alphaproteobacteria; order Acetobacterales; family Acidocellaceae; genus Acidiphilium; species Acidiphilium sp. JA12-A1. The sequence goes on along the minus strand of NZ_JFHO01000004.1, from coordinate 222,625 downwards.
CGCCCGTGCCGCCGGCTGCGATGACAATCGGGTTCAGCATCGCGCCTCTCATACCGCCCGATCCTGCATGCCGAGGCCGAACAGCCCGTCCGTCACGCGCTCGGCATGGGTGCGCCGTCGCGTCAGCGCCAGCAGGAACCCCATGTGCAACCCGGTCGCCAGAACAGCCGAGCCGCCATACGACAGGAACGGCAGTGTCATGCCCTTGGTCGGGATCATCGACAATGAAGACGCCATGTTGATGAAGGCCTGCAGTCCGAAACTGGTCAGCAGCCCGGCAGAGGCGAGGGCCACGAACGAATCCGTCTCGCGCAGCACCCGCATGAACCCACGCAGCACGATCACCGCGTAGAGCGCGATGATGCCGAGGCAAAGAAACATGCCGAATTCCTCGCCAGCCACCGCGAAGACGAAATCGGCGCGCGCGTCAGGCAGGTAGTGCTTCACCTGCCCCTCGCCCGGCCCACGTCCCCAGAGCCCGCCATTGGCGAAGGCGGAAAGCGCCGTGAGCGCCTGATACGCCTTGTCCTTGGTCGGATGGAGGAACAGCATCACGCGCTTGTGCACGTGAGCGATCAGCTCGAATGCTGCGAATCCGGCGGCGCCAAATCCGGCCACGCCAAGCCCCACGAAAAACGTGTTCAGGCCGTCGAGAAAAAGCTGGACGAAAAATGTCGCCAGCACCAGGGCGGTTGAACCGACATCGGGCTGGCGCAGAAGAATCAGCACCACCAGGCTGTTGAGACCGATCGCCGCGAACATGCCCGGAAATCCCGGCGTGCGCCGCCGCTCCGCCAGCAGCCATGCGGTCGCGATGATCAGCGCGGGCTTGAGGAATTCCGAAGGCTGAATGGTGAAGCCCGGCAGCGCGATCCAGCGCCGTCCGCCATCGACGACGACGCCATGCACGAGAGTGAACCCGGTGAGCACAAGGAAGACCACCCCGGTCGCGAGCGCGGCGAGCTTGACGTAATGCAGGTCAAGCATCGAAACCCCGACCATCAGAATTCCCGCCGTCAGCAGGTAGACGATCTGCCGGATCATCACGATCGTGTTGGGATCGTTCAGCGAAAGATTGGTCGCCGGCGTGGCCGCGAGCGCAAGCACATAGCCCAGGCCCACCAGCAGCAGCAGGGCGGTGAGCATCACCCGGTCGACGCTCCACCACCACCGTCCGACGACTGAATCATCCGCGCGCGAAAGGACCGGCATCACCTGGCCTCCATCGAAACGAGGCGGGCGGCCAGTTCGGCGAAACGTCGTCCGCGCGCGGCGTAATCGGCGAACTGGTCGAAACTCGCCGCCGCCGGCGAGAGCAGCACGGTATCGACCCCAATTCGCCGGGCCGCCGCGAAAGCAGACGGAACGGCGTTCTCGATCGTCCCCGCGATCTCGCAGGAGACGCCCGCGCTGGCGAGCGTCGCGGCGAATTCCGGCGCATCGCGGCCAATCAGCACCGCATGGGCAACGCGGGAAAACCACGGCGCCAGCGGCGTGATGCCGCCGTCCTTCCCGATCCCCCCGGCAATCCAGACCAGGCGCTCATGGCAATCCAGCGCTCGCGCGGCCGAATCGGCATTGGTTGCCTTGCTGTCATCGATGAAGGTTACGCCTGCAACCGATGCGACCACGCGCTGCCGGTGCGGCAGTCCGGGAAAGGACACCATCGCCCGGCCAATGACCTCGCGCGGAACACCGAGCGCGAGCGCAAGGGCAGCCGCGGCCGCCGCGTTTTGCGCGTTGTGCGTGCCGGGCAACGCCGCCGCCGCGTCGAGATCGGCAATCACGCCGGAATGATCGACCAGCTTGCGGCCGCGCGCGAAAATATCGGCCCGCTGGCAGCCGGAAATTCGCACGATTCGTCTCTTGCCATCCTCGAATCGGGTCGCCATCGCCGCCGTCGCGGCGTCATCGATCCCAAACACGGCGACATCGCCAGCTTCCTGTCCGACAAAAAGCCGAGACTTTGCAGCTTCATATCCGGCCATGTTACCATGGCGGTCGAGGTGATCCGGGGTCAGATTCAGCATTGCCCCAGCACTGAAGCGCATGTTTACGATTCGCTCCAACATGTAGCTCGACATTTCGAGCACATACACGCCGTCATCACCAAGGCGCGGCAAGGCGAGCGCGGCCGGCCCCAGATTGCCGCCCGCCGCAACCTCGATGCCGGCATCGGCAAGGATATGCGCCAGCAGCGCCGTCGTGGTGGACTTGCCGTTGGTGCCGGTGATTCCAACGAACCGCGCAGAACTGCCCGAGTCGCGGACCGCGCGGAACAGCAGTTCTGCATCGGTGAAAATCGGCACGCCGCGCGCCATCACCGCCGCTGCCTCGGGATGAGGCACAGGCAGCGCATGGGGAATGCCCGGCGACAGGATCAGTCCGTCGAGTTTGGAAGCATCGCTGGGCCGGCCGATCGTAATCCCCACAGCAGCAGCCGCGCCGCGCCGTGCCTCGTTGTCGTCCCAGGCGATGACCGACGCGCCCATGGCCACGAGCGCTTGCGCTGCTGGCAAGCCGTTCACTCCGAGACCCAGCACTGCGTAACGCCGCCCCGCGAACACGTGGCTCCAGTTTTCCACCGGCGCGCTCATCGGATTTTCAGGGTCGCCAGGCCCAGCAACGCAAGTATCATCGCAACGATCCAGAAGCGGATCACCACGGTCGGCTCGGCCCAGCCCTTCTTCTCGAAGTGATGATGCAGCGGCGCCATCAGGAATACGCGCCGCCCGGTGCGTTTGTACCAGAACACCTGCACGATGACCGAAACGGTCTCGACGACGAACAGCCCGCCGGTAATTGCCAGCACGATCTCGTTCTTCGTCGCCACGGCGACCGAACCGAGTGCACCCCCAAGCGCAAGCGAACCGGTATCGCCCATGAACACGGCGGCGGGCGGCGCGTTGAACCACAGGAATCCCATGCCGGCGCCGATCAGTGCCGAGCAGAACACGGCCAGCTCACCCGTTCCGGGAACGAAATTGATTTCGAGGTAATGCGAAAAAATCCTGTTGCCGACGAGATAGGCAATCAGCGTGAACACGCCGGCGGCGATGATCGTCGGCACGATAGCAAGGCCATCGAGCCCGTCGGTCAGGTTCACCGCGTTCGAGGCGCCCATCATCACGAACATCGCGACCAGCGGAAACAGCGGGCCGAACGGGATCATGAGATGCTTGAATACCGGCACGGCGAGCGAATCGGCGATCGAGCCGGGCATCAGCTGCGTGATCCATACAGCCGCGCCAAGCCCGAGCACCGCCTGCACAACGAGCTTGATCCGCCCGGGCACGCCCTTGGTGTTGCGCTTCGTCAGCTTGAGGAAATCATCGGCGAAGCCGAGCGCGCCATAGCCAATCGTGATCATCAGCACGGCCCAGACATAGCCGTTCCGCAGGTCTGCCCAGAGCAGTGTCGAAACGGTCAGAGCGATCAGGATCAGGAAGCCGCCCATCGTGGGCGTGCCCTTCTTCTCGATCAGATGCCGTTCCGGCCCGTCGGCCCGGATCGGCTGCCCCTGCTTCTGGAGCGACTTGAGCCAGCGGATCAGCCTGGGGCCGAGCAGGAAACTGACGACAAGCGCCGTCAGGCACGCGCCACCCGCGCGGAATGTGATGTAGCGGATCAGATTGAACGCGTGGAACGCGGCGACATGGGGAAGGAGCAGAGCGTAGAGCATCAGGCCTTGTCCTCGATCGCCGCGACCACGTCACGCATCCGCGACCCGTAGCTCCCTTTCACCAGCACGACGTCACCCACCGCGAGTGCGGCGCGCACCGCCGGTGCGAGGGATGCGGCATCCACCGCCCATGCGCCCCGCTGACGTTCCGGCAGTTCATCGAACATCACGCGCATATGCGGCCCGCAGGCGAAAACCAGATCGGCCACGCCGGAAACCGCATCCGCAAGATCGCGATGCTCGTCATCGGCATAGTCACCGAGTTCGAGCATGTCGCCCAGCACGGCGATGCGCCGCCCCGGCAGCAGTGACAGAACCTCGAGCGCCGCACGCACCGAGTTGCCAGAAGCATTGTAACTCTCGTCGAGCAGCGTGATCTCGACGCCGTCCACATTCACGCGGCGTCGGGCGCCGCGCCCGGCCAGCGGTGCAAAACCATCGAGCGCCGCCGCGGCCTGCGCCGGATCGAGCCCGAGTGCCGCCGCCGCCGCCAGCGCCGCCACCGCGTTCATCGCCATATGCGTTCCCGGCGCAGCGAGACGGCAACGGACCACCATGCGCAGGATATTCGCCGTCACCGCGACTCCGTCGGCATCGCTCTCGGCTTCGATCAGCCTTGCCTCCGCAAGATCCTGCGCGCCGAAACTGACCACCCGAACCCCGTCCCGCGCCCGGCGCGCAAGGCGCGAAAGGAACGGCCCACGCGGCAGCACCGCCGCCCCGCCCGGCACCACGCCGCGCAACAATTCCGCCTTTTCATCGGCAATCGCCTCGACCGAACCCATCAACCCCAGATGCGCCGAGCCGATCGCGGTGATCACGCCGACATGCGGCCGCGTGATGGCGGAGAGCGGCGCGATCTCGCCTGGATGGTTCATGCCGATCTCGACCACCGCAAAATCGGCCTCGGCCGGCAACCGCGCGAGGGTCAGCGGCACGCCGATATGGTTGTTGAAGGAGGCTTCCGCCGCATGCGTCGCGCCAAATGCGGAGAGGATCCGGCGCAGCATTTCCTTGGTGGTGGACTTGCCGACCGAGCCCGTGACCGCGACGACGCGGGCGCGGCTGCGCGCCCGACCGAATTCGCCGAGCCGGGTGAGCGCGGCCTGCACATCCTCGACGAGCAGCGCCGGCCCGGCGCCGACATCGCGCGAAACCAGCACGCAGGTCCCCCCTTTCGCCTCGGCATCAGGAACGAAATCATGCCCGTCGCGAGCGTCCGCCAGGGCGACGAACAACTCGCCCGGCGCGATCGTCCGGCTGTCGATCGAAACACCTGTGGCATCAGCCTCGCCGCGCAGCCAGGTGCCGTTGGTGGCGACGGCAAGGTCGCGCGCGCTCCAGAGACCGCTCATGCCGCAAGTTCCCTGATCACCGCCGCATCGTCGAAGGGCAGCACCGCATCACCGACGATCTGCCCGCTCTCATGTCCCTTGCCAGCCACGGCCAGCACGTCGCCCGCCCGCAGCGCATCGAGTCCGGCAGCGATCGCGGCACGCCGGTCGCCGATCTCCCGCGCGCCGGGGCAGGCCGCGAGGATTGCCGCGCGGATCGATGCCGGGTCCTCGCTCCGCGGATTGTCGTCGGTGACGATCGCGACATCCGCGAGTCTCGCGGCCACATCACCCATCAGCTTCCGCTTGCCGCGATCCCGATCGCCGCCCGCGCCGAACACCAGCACCAGCCGTCCGGCCGCGTGCGGGCGCAGCGCCATCAGCAACCGCTCCAGCGCATCCGGCGTGTGCGCGTAATCGACATAGGCGGCAGCGCCATTCGGCAGCACCGCCGCGCGCTCCAGCCTCCCGCGCACCGGCGCGAGGCCTGGCAGCCTGTCCAGCGGATCGGACACGCCTGCCGCACGCGCGAGGCCTGCCGCAAGCAACGCATTATCCACCTGGAACCGGCCCGGAAGCGGCAGTTCGATCTCGCGCGACACGCCACCGCACGCGATCGTCAGCACTTGGCTAGACGGCGTCGCGATGATGCCGCGCAGGTCAAACAGGTCACCGCCCGCGCCCACCGTCGCCAGATCGAGCCGCCGCGCCTGCGCGATGTCGCGCAGTGCCGCCAGCGTATCCGGCTCAAGATCGGCCATTGCCACCGCCGGCGCGCCGGGAAGCAGCAGGTCCTGGAACAGCCGCAACTTGGCCCGACGGTAGGACGCCATGTCCCCGTGATAATCGAGATGATCGCGTGTCAGGTTGCTGAACCCGCCAGCGGCAAGGCGCAGCCCATGCAGGCGGAACTGGTCGAGCCCATGCGAGGAGGCCTCGAGCGCAACGGTCCCGATTCCGGCCGCCCGCAACGCGGCAAGGATATCGGAGAGGGTCACCGGATCCGGCGTGGTCAGGCTTGCCCCCGGCGCGAAGCCCGGCGCGATCAGCCCGAGCGTGCCGAGCGAGGCGGCCGGTCTCCCGCTGGCCACTGCCATCTGGCGGATGAAATCCACCGTCGAGGTCTTCCCATTGGTGCCTGTCACGCCGAGAATCGTCTCCGGCAGCGGTCCTGCCAGCGTCGCCGCGATCTCGGCCAGGCGGCGCCGCGGCTCCGGGTCCTCGATCAGCGGGCGTGGCGGCACGCCAGGCGGCCAGCGGGTGCCCGAAGGCGCCAGCACCGCGGCGGCCCCCTGTGCCACGGCCTGGGCGATGAAATCTCGCCCATCGGCGCGCGCGCCCGGCAAGGCGGCGAAGATCATGCCCTTGCGCACGGCGCGGCTGTCAGCGGTGATTCCGGAAAACACCGTCTCCGGCGGCAGGATCCAGCCTGGCGGGGCACCGTAACGTGAAAGACCGTCCATCAGTTCACCCCCCCGCACGCGTCACCGGCAGGGCGATATTCATGATCCGGTGCCCCAGCGTATGGGCGCTGGAAGCGGGCGCCGGGGGCAGGCTCACCGTTTGTGCCGCCGGCGCCAGGGGCTGCCACATCTCGGTCCGTGCGAGCGCCTGGTCATGCGCCGCGACGTCCATGTTCGCCGGCGGGGTCTGATGCGCGAGGATATAGGCGTATTTGCTCGCCCCCGGCSCGGCGGGAACAGGTCGCCCCGGCCCCAGCGCGAGCCGACCCGGCGGCGCTGGCGGATCGAGCGGGATCGACAGTGCCGCCTGCGCCTCGGCAAGCGTCTGGCCGGATAAAGGCATGATCCCGAGCATCGGCCCGATCCGCGAGATGATCTGGGCGACGGCCGGCGCGGCGACATAGCCGCCCGTGGTAAACCCATGGCAAAACGGCAGCATCTGCTTCGTCGCATGCGGCTGCAGCACGACGACATAGACCACATAGCGCGGATCGTTCATCGGGAACGCGGCCATGAACGAGGCGTTGTTGAGATGTTGCAGATAGCGCCCGTTCGGCCCGACGACCTGCGCCGTGCCGGTCTTGCCGCCGACGAGATACCCCGGCACCCGGGCATAGACGCCGGTGCCATCCGGGGCGGTGACGACATTGCGCATCATCTTGCGCATGATCAGCGACGTCCGCTCGCTCATCACCCGCACCCCGGCGGACCGCTTCCCATGGTCCAGCAGAGTGGGCGGATACCAGATCCCGCCATTGACGACCGGCACGACCGCCGAAATCAGCTGCAGTGGCGACATCGCGATGCCGTTGCCGAAACTCACCGTCATCGTCGTCAGCAGCTTCCAGCTTGATTTCGGGTGATACATCGGCGGCGTGGCTTCCGGCAGCTGGATCGGCGGACGACGGAAGAAGCCGAGCTTGCGCAGCCATGCGCGCTGGATCTGCGGCCCGAGAATGGTCGCGATCCGCGAGGCGCCGATATTCGACGACACAGCGAGGATATGCGGCACCGCCATCCAGATATGCGCCGGCTCGAAGTCGGTCACGGTGAACCGGCCGACATGCAGCGGATGCGTCGTGTTGAACCGGTCCCAGGGCTGGATCATGCCGGAATTGATCGCCATCGACAGCGTCTGCAGCTTGAACACGCTGCCCGGTTCATAGTCGCCGGACACGCAGCGGTTGAAGCGCGCATCGGCGGGCGCAGACCCGAGATCATCGGCGTTATAGTCGGGCACGCTGGCCATCGCCAGCACCCTGCCGGTCCGCGCCGAGATCACGATGCCGCAGGCGCCCTTGGCATCATAATCGCTCATTGCCTGCCAGATCGCCTGGCGCACGATCCCTTCCGCACCGATATCGATCGACAGGCGAAGCGGCTTGCCAGGCGCGCTGGTCAGCCGCTTGTTAAACCAGTCCTCGACCCCGGCGATCCCGCGCTGGTCCGGCGTCACCCCGCCCAGGATATGCGCCGCGAGGTTCCCCTCGGGATAATGCCGACGCTCGGTATTCTCGAAATACACCCCCGGAATCCCGAGCCGATTGACCGCCAGTTCCTGCGAGGCGGTCAGCTTGCGGTCGAGATACACGAAGTCGCGCGACCGATCGGCGAGCCGCGCCTCGAGGAATCCGGGATCGAGCCCCGGGATCACCGCGGCGATCTCGCGCGCCGCGACACCCGGATCCTCGACCTGCTTCGGATTGGCATACAATGCCGCCGCCGGCAGCGAGACGGCAAGGATCTCGCCGTTCCGGTCGGTGATCTCGGCGCGCGCGGGTGGCGGCAGGACGACGGTGGTCGATGGCGTCTGCGCCGCAATCGCCGCCTTGTCCGGCGGGACCGGATGGACCACCGTGACATAGACGACCCGCGCGGCAAGCAGCAGATAAATGAGCACGAAGCCGGCAAATCCGGCGGCGAGCCGGCTGTGCAGCACACCGATGGCGGCGCGTCGCGCCAGATCGGGCGAAGTGACGCGGACATGCTCCATCCGCGGTACCGCGCCGCGCTCGGGTGCACCGGCGCGTCGCGCCGCATCCCGGCCGCCGCGGCCAGGAACGCGCGGTGAGAGACTGTCGCGTGGCGGCGGCGCGGTCATGGCGCCACTCCGCCAGCGGGACGCGGCGGCGCCAGGCTCGCGCCGTAATCCCCGAATACCGACGTCCCGCGTGCGGCGGGCGCCACGATGCGGGCGGGCGGCGCCGGAGCCTGGGGCCGCGCCGGCACCGCGTCGCTCGCCGTGATCGACCTGACCGGCGGCTCTGTGGGCCGGGGGGCCGGGCGTGGCGCGAGGACCGAGGCGCCGAGCGTCTGCGGGCGGCGCGCGGCGGCAATGGCGGGGCTGTGGGCACGCGCGACAACGTCATGCCGCTGGTTTGCAGGCCGGTGCACGACGACGGCATGCTGCGCCGGCGCCACCACGGAGCGGCGAACCGCAACAGGGCGCACAGCCGGATGCGGCACGGCGAGATGCGCTTGGGGCGCCGCCAGAGCAGTTTGCGACGTCGCCGCCGCGAACCTTGGCGCCGGCAGGCTCCGCGGCGGGACGGGCAGCGGAATCGTGGCCAGGGCGACGGTCTCCGGCGCAGCCGCCGCGGCAACGGCGGCAGATGACGGCGCACCGGACAGGTCGCCCGGCAAGGGCGGCGGCAACGGCAGATGCGGCAGTTCCGCACCCGGCGGCGGAAGGGCATCCGCCAGTTGCTGCCAGGATACCAGCTGATCCGGCTTCATCGGCCTGAGCTGCGGCATGAACATGGCGGCGAGCCGCGCCAGCCGGTTCGGATCGGTTTCGAGCGCCCATTCGGCGCGCAGCACGCGGATGCGCTGCTCCGAACTGCGGATCTGCGCGGTGACCCCGCCAATCTTGTGCTCGAGCGTGCCGGCGCGGTGCTTCACCACGAACAGCCAGGCACCCGAGCCCAGCATCAGCAGCCCGGTCACGAGGGTCACCGGGCGGATCATGCCGCGAGCCTCTCGATTCCACGCAGCCGCGCCGACCGGGCGCGCGGATTGGCGGCGGTCTCCGCCTCTCCGGGCGTAACGACACCGCGGGTCAGAGCCCGGAAGCGCGGCGCCGCGGCTTGCCGCGCGAGGCCGGAGGGATCGTGCCGCGAGGGCGCGGCGACATGGCCGGTCGCAGCGTTCATGAAGCGTTTGACGATGCGATCCTCCAGCGAATGGAACGACACGGCGACGAGACGCCCGCCCGGCGCCAGCAGCGACGCGGCGGCCTCCAACGCGCGTTCGATCTCGGCGAGTTCCTGGTTCACCTCGATCCTCAGCGCCTGGAAACTACGTGTCGCCGGATCAATGCCCGAGCGGTCGGGCCGCACCACCGTGCGGATCACCGCCGCAAGATCGGCCGTCGTCTCAAAGGGCTCAGCGGCACGGCGCCGGACGATCGCGGCGGCAATCCGCCGCGACGCCCGCTCCTCTCCGAAATGAAAGAGAATGTCGGCCAGTTCCGCCTCGGCATAGCCGTTCACGATATCGGCCGCCGTCGGCCCGGCCGCGCCCATGCGCATGTCGAGCGGGCCGTCGGTCCGGAAGGAAAAACCGCGCGACGGATCGTCGAGCTGGTAGGACGACACCCCGAAATCGAACACCGCGCCGTCGAGTGCCGTCACCCCGCGGTCGCGCAGCAGAGCGAGCAGGTCGCCGAACCGTCCCTCGATCAGGTGCAACCGGTCGGGATACCGGGCGGCGAGTGCCGCGCCGCGCGCGATCGCCGCCGGATCGCGGTCAATCGCCCAGACCGTGCAGGACGCTGCCTCCAGCATCGAAGCGCTATAGCCGCCGCCGCCGAATGTCCCGTCGAGATAGACCCCGTCCGCGCGGGGCGCGAGCATCGCCACCGCCTCCTCGCGCAGCACCGGCACATGGGAAAGCCCGCCGCTCATGCCGAAGCCCCCGCCGGCAGGGTAAGTCCGCCGATCCGCGCACGCTCCCGCGCCTCGGCACGGCGGCGGTCGGCCGCTTCCGGCTCCCAGATCTGGAATGTCCGGCCCAGACCCATGAACACCACGCTGTCGCGCAATCCCGCATGCTCCACGAGCGGTTCCGGCAAAAGGATCCGGCCCTCCTTGTCGGCCTCGAGCGGCCAGGCATCCGCGTAGAGCGCCGCCGCCATGTCGTCATGCGTATCGCTGAACAGGTCGAGTCCCTGCAAACGCGTCGCCAGCGCCTCAAACACCGGCGCCGGCCAGACTTCGATGCAGCGGTGCTTGTGGGATGGCCGCAGGATCAGCCCTTGCGAGTCACCCTCCCGGCGCAGGGCGGCACGGAACGCCGCCGGAACCGATACGCGGCCCTTGGCGTCCAGCCTGTTCCTGTGGGTGCCGAGAAACTGGCTCATCGGCGCTGTCGCGGCCCTTTCGTCTCGCCGTTGATATGCCTCGCTGCAAACATTCCGACGCACACGCGTCACGCCGGTCGGATTCGCTATGGGTTGTCATGGGATAACATGGGCGATCATGGGCGTCAAAGGGATTTCCACCGATCACTCGCAAAATTTCCTCTCCGCGACCGCAACAAATCGGAATCGCCCGCGAAGCGACACAGCGAGACAGGGGCCATTTGCCCATGTTTCTATTTTGTTCTCGAAGCGGCCCAGCCGAACCCGATTCGTTAACCAATCGTTAGTTTTTTGGATATCACCGAAGCTCGACGGGCACCATCGACAATCGATGCAGCCGCGTCAGCGCGAAGAGTCCGCGCAGCGGTTCCGGCAACGCGGCGGCCTCAAGGGGATTCGCCTGCCGCGCGAGGGTCGCGAGCAGCGCGGCCAGACCCGGCTGTTCGTTGCCGGGGACGATATCGAGCGCGGCATCGGCCGGCAGATGCAGCGCCGCGCGTACGGTCATGAAGGCTTCATGGTAGCCGCCCAGCCGGTCGACCAGGCCTCGGCTGCGGGCCTGCGCGCCGGTCCACACACGCCCCTGCCCCACCGCGTTCACCTGCGCGGGACTCATCCGCCGGCCGGCAGCCACCCAGCCGACGAATTTCTGATAGTCGAGATCGAGCTGCCCTTGCAGGCTGGCGAGTTGCGCCTGGGTCCACGGCGTCACCGCGCTGTCGAACAGCGCGTTCGCTCCGCGCGAGGCCGTGCTGACGCTGACGCCCAGGCGGGCCAGCAGCCCGCCGAAGCTGAATTTGCCACCAAGCACGCCGATCGACCCCGTCAGCGTCGCCGGATCGGCCACCAGCACGGCGCCGTGGCTCGAAATCCAGTAGCCGCCAGAGGCGTCGAGCGCACCCATCGACACGATCAGCGGCTTGTGCAGGCGAGCGGCGCGCGCAACCTCGGCGCCGACCATGGCCGAGCCGGTCACCGTTCCGCCCGGCGTGTCGAGCCGCAGCACGATGGCGCGGATCGACGGATCCGCGACCGCCGTCGCGATTTCATGCGCCAGGCGGGCCGGATCGATCCCGCTGCGCCGCCCCGGCGCGTCAGGCGCGTTAATATCGCCATGGGCGACGATCAGGGCGACCTTCGGCGCGCCCGCGGGCGCCGGCGCTGCGTCGGCGACATAATCGGCGAGCGACACATGTACGCCGCGCACATGCGCGACCTCTGCCGAAAGCGGCAGCACGGTGTCGACCAGCCCGTCCTGTTTCGCCTGCGCGGCGCTGAACGGCGCCTGGTCGAACAGGGCCTTCACCTGGTCCGGGCTGCGCTTCAACCGCGCTGCGATCGGCACCAGAGCCGAGTCGTAGAGCGAGCCGGCCAGGCTGTTCATCATCTCGGTCGCCGCCGCCGATGGGCCGGAGCGGGTGAACAGTTCCGGGTAGGTCTTGTATTTGCCGATATGCTCGAACTGCGCCTCGACCCCGGCCATCTTGAGCAGGTCCGCCGCGAACGGGCTTTGCAGGGCGAGCCCGGTGACCCCGAAATCGCCGGCATCGGAAAGTTCGATCCGGTTCGCCGCCGTCGCGACGATATAGGCACCCAGCCCTTCCGCCCCGTCGAAGGACATCGCGCGCGCAACCACCTGCCGGTGCGAAATGGCCCGGAACCGGGCGAGCGCGTCATGCAGTTCCTCGGCCGTGGTCAGGCCGCAGCATCCGCCGCCGAGAAGGATATCGATGCCGCGCACGCGCGGATCGGTGGCGGCGCGGTCGATCGCCGCGATCGTCTGCTCAAGCGTCGGCGTCGCGCCCGTCGCCCGCCTCAGCAGCGCCGACGGCGCGGCGACGTCCGGCGGCGCCGTCTGAAGATTGAGCGAGAGGATGAAATGTTCCGGCAGCGCCGTTGGGCGGCCCGCGAGGCGGTGAAGCCCCCACAGCCCTGCGCCGGCGAGAAGGATCGTCACCAGCCCGATGGCGAACACGATCGCGCGCGCCGCGCGCCACAGCAGCCTCGCCAGGCGGCGCAGCGGCGCGGCAGACTCACTCATGGGCGGCGCTTGACCTCATGAATCATGATATGCCGACGCGCCGCGTCGGCGGCAAGGCCCCCAAAACGCCATGTCCCCGCCGTTCAGACGCGCTCGAAACCCGGCCGTCCGATCTGGTCGGGAAACTGCGCCACCCGCCTGAACTGCCGCGCGTCGTAGCCCTGGCGATAGAAACGGTCGAGCATCGCGCGATAGGTCGCCTCGTCCATCCGTTTCTCGCGCGCGAAGATCCAGCCCAGCGAACGGTTCGGAAATCCGCCGAGGAACACCGAATAGTCGGGCTCGACATGCATGATCACATACGGCACGCCAACCAGACCGTTCAGCAGGGTCACGCGCCAGACCGCATTGTCAGTCCCGGGTTCCACCTGGTCGACCGAGGTGAACTGGAACCGTTTCGCGGCAAAGCTCTTCGGATAGCCATTATACTGGTCGTCGATCGCCCCGTCGGGACGGCGCGTATAGACGGCATAGGAGCCGACATAACCCGCCTCGGCGAAATACGGGATGTGGCCAATGATGTACCAGCGCCCCATGAACCGGTCGAGATCGACGCGCGCATGGCGCAGCGGAGGCTGGGGATAGGGGCTGGTATCGAACGTGCAGCCGGCGAGCAGCGCCGGAGCTGCCGCCAGCAGCGAGCGGCGGGCAAGTGTCATCATGCGGGTCCTCCATGCAAAGCCGTGCCGGGGTTACGCGCCCCGCACGGCTCTGGATGTGGGCCCGGCCGGGATTTGCGAAACCGCGCCCCGCTCAGTCCGCTGCCTCGGCATAGGCCGACAGCGGCGCGCAGGAGCAGACGAGGTTGCGGTCGCCATACACGTTGTCCACCCGCTTGACCGGCGGCCAGTATTTCGCAGCGCGCACATGGGGCAGCGGGAAGGCAGCGCGGTCGCGGCCATAGCCATGCGTCCATGTCGCCGCCATCACCTCGGCGGCGGTATGCGGCGCGTTCTTCAGCGGGTTGTCCACCCGGTCGAGCGCGCCGGCCGCGACATCGGCGATCTCGCCGCGGATCGCGATCATCGCATCGCAAAACCGGTCGAGTTCCGCCTTCGTCTCGCTCTCGGTCGGCTCGATCATCAGAGTGCCCGGCACCGGCCAGGACATGGTCGGCGCGTGGAACCCGTAATCCTGCAACCGCTTGGCGATGTCCTCGACCAAGATGCCGGCCTCTGCCTGGAAGTGCCGGCAGTCGATGATGCATTCATGCGCGACCATGCCGTTCGCGCCTGTGTAGAGGATCGGGTAATGCGGCGCGAGCCGATGGGCGATGTAGTTGGCATTGAGGATCGCCACCGCCGTTGCCTCGCGCAGCCCGTCCGGCCCCATCATGCGGATATAGGCGTAAGGAATCGGCAGGATCGAGGCCGAGCCGAAGGGAGCCGCGCTCACCGGGCCATAGCCGGTCGAGGGTCCTGCATCCGGGCGTAGCGGATGGTTCGGCAGATGCGGCGCGAGATGTGCGGCCACGGCGATCGGCCCCACGCCAGGCCCCCCGCCGCCATGCGGAATGCAGAACGTCTTGTGCAGGTTGAGATGGCAGACATCGGCGCCGATCGCCGCCGGCGAGGTCAGCCCCACCTGCGCGTTCATGTTCGCCCCGTCCATATAGACCTGGCCGCCCGCCGCATGCACGCGAGCGCAGATATCCCGCACGCTCGCCTCGAACACGCCATGGGTCGAGGGATAGGTGATCATCAGCGCCGCGATCTTCCCCGCATGCGCGGCGATCTTAGCCTCGAGATCGGCGAGGTCGATATTCCCCGCCCGGTCGCACCCGATGACCACCACCCGATAACCCGCCATCGTCGCCGAGGCTGGGTTGGTGCCATGCGCCGAGGAGGGGATCAGGCAGATGTCGCGATGCCCCTCCTCGCGCGCGGCGTGGAAGGCGCGGATCGCCAGCAGCCCCGCATATTCCCCCTGCGCGCCGGAATTCGGCTGCAGCGAGACCGCCGCGAAGCCGGTGATCCGCGCGAGATCCTCCGACAGCCGCGTGATCAGCGCCCGATACCCCCGGGTCTGCTCCATCGGCGCGAAGGGGTGGATGTCGGCGAAGGCACGCCAGGTGATTGGAATCATCTCCGCCGTCGCGTTCAGCTTCATCGTGCAGGAGCCGAGCGGGATCATGCTGCGGTTGAGCGCGACATCCTTGTCCTCGAGCTGCTTGAGATAGCGCAGCATCGCGTGCTCCGAGCGATGCGCGTGGAACACCGGCTCGACCATGAAGGCGCTCTGCCGCCCCAACGCGTCGAGTGGCGAGGCCGCAGCATCCGCCGCGCCGCCGATCACGCCGGCCAGAGTGGCAATCTCCGCCGCCGTCACCGTCTCGTCGAGCGCGATGGCGACGCAACCGTCATCGACGCGCCGCAGGTTGAACCCCGCGCCCAGCGCCCGCTGCATCAGCGAGTCGGCACCGGCGCCCGCCTCGATCGCGATCGTGTCGAAGAACACGTCATGGCGGATCGAAAGCCCCGCCGCCCGCGCCGCGCCGGCCAGCAGCCTGGCCGCGAGATGCACCCGCCGGGCGATCCGCGCCAGCCCTTCCGGCCCGTGCCACACGCCATAGAATCCGGCGATCACCGCCAGAAGCACCTGAGCGGTGCAGATATTCGAGGTCGCCTTCTCGCGCCTGATGTGCTGCTCGCGCGTCTGCAGCGCGAGCCGCAGCGCCGGGCTCCCCGCCGCATCGACCGAAACGCCGACCAGCCGGCCGGCCATATGCCGCTTCAGCGAATCGCGGGTGGCGAAATAGGCCGCGTGCGGGCCGCCGAAACCCATCGGCACGCCGAAGCGCTGCGCCGAGCCGACCACGATATCCGCCCCCATCTCGCCCGGCGGCCGCAGCAGCGTCAGCGCCAGCGGATCGGCCGCGACAATGGCGAGCGCCCCGGCGCGATGCGCCGCCGCGATCTCGTCCGACAGGTCGCGGACCGCGCCCGTCGTGCCCGGATATTGCAGCACCACGGCGAAGGGCTTCGCCTGCTCGATCGCCCCGGCATCCCCCGGCGCGACATCTTCAAGCGTCCAGCCGAGCGGCGCGGCACGGGTCGCGATCACCGCCCGGCTCTGCGGGTGCAGGTCGGCCGCGACGGCGATCACCGTCGATCCGCCCTTGTGCACCGCATGGGCGAGCGAGACGCCCTCCGCCGCCGCCGTGCCCTCGTCCAGCAGCGAGGCATTGGCGAGGTCGAGCCCGGCAAGCTCCGCCATCATCGTCTGGAAATTCAGCAGCGCCTCCAGCCGTCCCTGCGCGATTTCGGCCTGATACGGCGTGTAGGCGGTGTACCAGCCGGGATTTTCCAGCACGTTGCGCAGGATGACCGGCGGCGTGACGGTGCCGTGATAGCCAAGCCCGATCAGGCTGCGCTTCACCTCGTTGTCCGCGGCGTAGCGGCGCAGATCGTCGAGGATCTCACCCTCGGTCAGCGCCGCCGGCAGGTCGAGCGGTGCCGCGCTGCGGATCGTCTCCGGCACGGTGCGGGCGATCAGCGCGTCGAGATCCGCCGCGCCCAGCGCGCGCAGCATCGCCGCGCGCTCGGCTGGTCCGGGGCCGATATGGCGCAGGGCGAAGCGCTCCTCGGCCAGCAGGGCGGTGAAATCGTCGATGGTCTGGGGCGCGGTATCCGGCATGGCGGCGGCTCCGGTCAGAGCGTTGCGAGAAAGGCCTGGTAATCGTCGGCGGTCAGCAGGGCGTCGAAGGCGGCGCGGTCGTCCAGGGTCATGCGGAAGAACCAGGCGCCGGATTCGGCCTGCGCATTGACCATGCCGGGATCATCGGCCAGCGCGCCGTTCGCCTCCGTCACCGTGCCGGCCAGCGGGGCATAGACATCCGAGGCAGCCTTGACGCTTTCCACCACCGCGCAGGCCTCGCCGGCATCCACATGCCGCCCCGCCTCGGGCAGTTCGACGAACACGACATCGCCGAGCGCCGACTGCGCGTGATCGGTGATCCCCACGGTCGCGACGGCGCCGTCGAGCCGCACCCATTCATGGTCCTTGGAGAATCGGGTCTCGGTCATCTGGTCCTCTTTCAGCGATGATAACGATGCGGAACGAAAGGCAGCGGCACGACGGTGATGCCGATATCGCGGCCGCGCAGCCCGGCGATCAGGGTCGAACCGTCCCCGGCGCAATCGGCGCGGACATAGCCGAGCGCCACCGGCCCGTTGACGCTCGGCCCGAAGGTGCCGGAGGTGACGCGCCCGGCCGGTTGCCCGGCGGCATCGCGAAGCTCGGCGCCGGCGCGCACAGGAGCCCGACCTTCGGCGCGCAGCCCGACCAGGCGCTCGCGCGGGCCGGCATCGTGCACCGCCCGCACGGCGTCGCCGCCGAGGAAATCCCAGCCCATCTTGCGCGTCTTGCCGATCGCGAAGCCGAGCCCGGCGGCAATCGGGTCGCGCGTCTCGTCGATATCGTTGCCATAGAGCGGTAGACCGGCCTCGAGCCTGAGCGAATCCCGCGCACCGAGGCCGGCCGGCTTCACCCGCGCATCGGCCAGCAGGGCGCGCGCCAGACCCTCGGCCTCCGCCGCGGGAAGGCCGATCTCGAACCCGTCCTCGCCGGTATAGCCCGAGCGGGTGATCGTGACGGAAATGCCGGACAATGCCATCTCGCGCGCTTCCATGAAGCGCATCGCGGCCACCTCCGGCGCCAGCGAAGCCAGCACCGCGCCGGCCTCGGGCCCCTGCAGGGCGAGCAGCGCGCGGTCGAATTGCGGGGTCAGCGAAACGGTCGCGGGCAGGTGGGCGCGAATGTGAGCAACGTCAACATTCTTGCGCCCGGCATTGAGCACGAGGAGCAGGCGGTCGCCCAGATTGGCGACCATGAGATCGTCCACAATCCCGCCTTGCGCGTTCATCAGCAGCGTGTAGCGCTGGCGGCCTGGCTTCAGCCCCCGGATGTCGCCGGTCACCACGCGTTCCAGCGCGGCGGCCGCGTCGGGGCCTTCAAGCACCGCCTGGCCCATATGCGAGACGTCAAACAGCGCGGCTTGGGCCCGGCAGTGCAGATGCTCGGCGATGATGCCTTCATACTGCACCGGCATATCGTAGCCGGCGAAATCGACCATACGCGCGCCCAGGCTGCGATGCAGCGCGTCGAGCGGCACGGTGAGCAATGCTGATTCGGCCAAGACCGGATCTCCCGCGGCAGCAGCGGGCGGGTGCAGAACCGCCCAGTCTGACCCCCCTCTGTCACGGAACCTGAGAGATTCGGCCCGGGTTACCCCTTGCCTTACGCCTTCGGTGCGGCGCGACGCGCCGGCTTTCCAGAGATCCTTGCTCCGCCGCGGTCCTTTTGCCTGAGCGTTTCCGGGGGCCGGTTGCGCCTTCGGCGGCGGCGGGAGCCGGTCAGACCGGCCTCGCCGCTCTCTCCCGCGGGGAGGTGCGAATAACGGTTCTTAGGCTCAGATCGCGCGCAAACGCAAGCGCCGACCCCGGCTCAAATCGTAATGTTGAGCAACGTCCCCCGTGGCGCGCCGGCAGGTGCAGGGCCGGGGCGTGTTGCGGGGTTGACGGTCGAGGACGGCTGGGCCGGCGCGGACGGGACAGGTGACACGCGCAGCGGCGGGGTGCCGAGCGAAGTCGGGCCGATCGGCGCAGCGAACGCGGACAACGACGCGAGAGTGATCATGACGAGCACTATAACCAGCATGCGTTAACAATAGGTTAACGCATCGACGTCCGCCACCGATCTTAAGGTGTAATTTTGCTAGAATTTGTTCAAAAATTGAATTTTTTAATGTTCTCTACAACCATGGGTAAGTGATCCGCCAGATCCTCGGCGATCAGTCCGCCTCCCGCCCGCGTCGCCGCCGCGCCATGCAGCCAAACCGCCGCACAGCACGCCTCGAACGCCGGCATCCCTTGCACCAGGAGTCCGGCGGCGATGCCGGCGAGCGTGTCACCGGAACCGGCCGTTGCCAGAAAGGGCGGTGCATTGGCGTTGATCGCCGCACGCCCGTCCGGCGCCGCGATCACCGTATCGGGCCCTTTGAGCACGACCACGGCACCAATCCGCGCTGCCGCCGCTCGGGCGCGCGACAGCCGATCAGCCTGAAGGTCGGGAAACACCCTGGCAAACTCGCCCTCATGCGGGGTGATCGCCGCGACGCCACGCAGACGCTCCGCCTCTCCCGCGGCGGAGGTCAACGCATCGGCATCGGCCACGATAGCGCGGCCCGCCGCGACCAGGTGCGCCAGTGTCTGGCCCGCCGCTTCCACCCCCAGCCCCGGCCCGCAGAGCCAGACGCGACGGCGCGGATCGGTCACCAGTTCGTCGAGGGCGGCGCGGCTGACGATGATGCCCGGCGGCACGCCCGCAGGGTCGGGGCCCGCAAGGGTGACAAGCCCGGCACCAATCCGCCGCGCCGCCGCCGCCGCCAGGATCGCCGCGCCGCTCATCGGGCCGGCCAGGATCGTCAGATGGCCCCGTTCGTATTTATGCCCGGTCGCCGCAGGCGCCGGCAGGTGCCAGAGCGCCGGCGTATTACGCCATGTTTTCGTTTCAACACGGGCGAACGCCGCCGCCGGCATGCCGATCTCCGCGCAGACCGTCTCGCCGCAGAGCGCCCGGCCGGGAAACAGGAGATGGCCCGGCTTCAATCCGGCGAAGGTGACCGTGAGATCGGCCCGCGGGGCGGCCCCGCGCACGGCGCCGGTCGCCCCGTCGACGCCGCTCGGCACATCGATCGCCACGAGACGCCGCGCCGCGCCGAGCAGCGCGACGGTCCCCGGGTCGACATCGCGCGCGAGCCCGGCTCCGAAAACGGCATCGATCACGAGTTCAGCCGATTGCACCCGCCCCTCGTCCGCCGCGACGACCGGGCCGCGCCAGAGCGCCGCCGCCGCGGCGGCATCGCTCGCCGGGCGCGGCGGCGCGAGCGGCGCGACGGCCACCGGCCAGCCGCGTTCGGCAAGTCGCCGCGCCGCGACATAGCCATCCCCGCCATTGTTGCCCGGCCCGGCGAGCACCAGCACCCGGCAGGGGCGGAATCGCCGCACGATCGCCCGCGCGACCGCGGTACCGGCATTCTCCATCAGCATGAGCCCGGAGACGCCGCATGACAGCGCCGCCGTATCGATCAAACCCATTTCCTGTGGCGTATATAAAGCGTCCATGCCGCCCATGTGGGACAGAAGGCGCCGTCTTTGCTAGTCTTCCGTCGAAAGTGGAGGCTCGGATGGCGCAGGTAATCGCGGTGGCGCAACAGAAAGGCGGCGCGGGCAAGACGATGCTGGCGACCCAGCTCGGCGTCGCCCTCGGAATGACGCGGCGGGTCGGCCTGCTCGACATCGATCCGCAGGGCTCGCTCGGCGCCTGGGCGCGGCTGCGCGCGGCCAATGCGAAGGCCCGTGCCGATCTCGCGGTCGAATCGGTGTCCGGATGGCGGCTCGCCAACACGCTCGACGCGATGCGCCGCGATTGCGACCTGCTCGTCATCGACACGCCGCCGGTGCTCGATTCCGACGCGCGGCGGGCGATCCGCGGCGCCGACCTCGTACTGGTGCCGCTGAACCCCTCACCGCCCGATCTCTGGGCGGCGGAAGGCACACTGACATTGGCGGCCGAGGAACGCCGCCCCGTCGCGCTGGTGTTCAACCGCGCACCGGCCGCCTCGAAACTGCGAAGACGCCTCGAAGCCGAGATCGCGGCACGGCGACTGCGACTGATCGACGAGGCGCTCGGCAACCGCGCCGCCTATGCGAACAGCTTCGCCGAGGGCCTGGGCGTCGCCGAAACCGGTCCATCAACGCTGGCCGGTACCGAAATCGCCGCCCTCGCCACCCGGCTTGCCTCGATCCTAGAGTGACCCTGTCCGGCTTCACGACGATCGGCGTGCTGTTGGCCGTTCATCTTGGCGGCTTTGCCATGTGGAGCGGTTTGCTGCTCGGCCTTCTCCTGGCCGGGCCGGGGCCGGGCGCCGTGGCGATCCGGCGCCAGCTCGACGCGGCGGTGCCGTTCATGGCGGTGACGCTCGCCACCGGCTGGGCCCTGGCGTTTGCAGAACAGGGACCACCGGAGCACTGGAACTGGACGGTGAACGCGATGCAGGCTCTCGGCATCGTGATGGCCGCCGTGCTCTTGGTTGCGCGATTCGGTGCGCTGTTTCTCTGGGAAGAAAAGGACTCAGGGCCGGATGAGGAAGCAAAAGCAGCGGCGTATCGCCGCCTCGCCCGCCTCTTTGCGGCGGACCTTGCAATTTCCGGGGTGATTCTGTCAGTCGCGGTGGCCGGTCGCTACGGCTGACGGGCAATGTTTCATAAAAAACACGCCTGTCGCACCGCATGTAACACATTTTTTCTTTCAACAGCCCATATGCGACACGAAAGGGTCTTGCCCACGCCGGGAATCTCGGCCATTTATTGACTGTGGCGTTACGAAATTTTCGAAGATCGCAACCGAACACGGTTCGACTGCGAGCGTGAAGAGTTCGGGCGCCAGCCGCCAAGTTTAGGGAGCCTCTTTAAGTTGGATCAACGTGATGCCGGCCGGTCAAAGACCGGCCGTTTTTTTTGCGCTCTGCTGGATATGGAAAAGGCAAGGTGGGGGGCTTCTGTTGCCCGGCGCCCCCCGTGCCGCGCTTATCGCTTATGCAGCGACAGCGAGCGCCTCGAAGTTATCGTTGGCACTTGTGATACGGCCCGATGACGGCGGAACCATGCCGAGCGAAAGATGGGTCTTTACCACGCGTGTCGAGCCTGTTTCGCCCCCATGAAACCGCCGGCGGTTCGATTTGCGCAATGCGAACCGGACCGGCGGGGAAACTGGTGGAGGCGCCGGGTACTGCCCCCGGGTCCACTACGCTTATTCCACGCATCGTTTATCGCCATAGTCGGTTGCCCGACACGCTCTATATAGGTGAAGGACACCGGCTGTGAAAGATCCTGTTCTTGCCGATGGCGCCGGACGGGCATAGGACGATCGCTCAACCAGGGACTGCCGTCATGCCGCTCAGCGATTCCGACCGGACCGAGATCGAGGCCGCGCGCGCCGAAACCACGCCGACCCGCCGCGCCACCGTACCCACGCTCGAGGCCATGCTTTTCAGCGCGATTCCGGTGCTCGATCACGGTTTTGTCCGCGTCGTCGACTATATGGGCGATGATGCCGCCGTCGTGCAGGCGGCACGCGTCTCCTATGGCCGAGGCACCCGCAAGGTCAGCGAGGACGAGGGACTGATCCGCTACCTCATGCGCCACCGGCATTCCACACCCTTCGAAATGTGCGAGATCAAGCTGCACGTGAAGCTGCCGATCTTCGTCGCGCGCCAGTGGATCCGCCATCGCACCGCGAACGTGAACGAATATTCCGCGCGCTATTCGGTGATGGACCGCGAATTCTACATCCCCTCCCCGGCCAATCTCGCCGCCCAGTCGGCCAGCAACCGGCAAGGTCGGGGAGACCTGATCGAGGGCGACGAGGCGTCCGAGGTGCTTGCCATGCTGCGCGCGGATGCCGAGCGGAATTACAATCATTATGAGCGCATGCTGAACGAAGGCGGCGCCGATCCCTCTCGCCGCGGCCTCGCGCGCGAACTGGCCAGGATGAACCTGACCCTCAACACCTACACCCAGTGGTACTGGAAGACCGACCTGCACAACCTCTTCCACTTCCTGTCCCTGCGCGCCGATCCCCACGCCCAGTACGAGATCCGCGCCTATGCCGAGGCAATCCTCGATATCGCCCGCGCCTGGGTTCCGGCCAGTTGCCGCGCCTTCGAGGATTACCGCATGGGGGCCGCGACCTTCTCGGCCACGATGCTCGCCGCCCTGCGCCGGATGCTGGCCGGCGAACCCGTCGACCAAGCGCAATCCGGCCTGTCGAAGCGCGAATGGGCGGAAATGATGGCCGCACTCACCCCGCCCACGCCAGGCTGATCTGCGTACGGTCAAATTTTTCCGAAATATGTCCGCCGGTTGAACTTATGTCCTTGACGAGCGATGCCGCTTTCCCCGCAATAGTCAACGTTCGGGCACGGCCACGTCGCCGGCTCCGAGAGACTACGAGGAGCATCGTATGAATCGCGACCATCCGTTCATCGCCCAATGCGACAAGGCCCTGGCCGACATCCGCGCCGCCGGCCGCTACCGCCGCTTCGTGGCGCTGGAAAAGCTGGCAGATCGTTTCCCCTATTACAAGGTGACGATGGAAGGCCGCACCCAGGACATTCTGGTGTGGTCCTCAAACGACTATCTGGCCATGGGCACCGACCCCGAGGTGATCGAAGCCTCGATCGAGGCCGCGCGCACCATGGGCGCCGGCGCCGGCGGCACGCGCAACATCGCCGGCTCCTCCCCCATCCACGTCGCGCTCGAGGCCGAACTCGCCGCCCTGCACGGCAAGGATGCGGCCCTGCTCTTCACCTCCGGCTATGTCTCGAACCAGGCGACTCTGACCGCGATCCTCAACTCGATGCCCGGCTGGCACGTGTTTTCCGACGCGCAGAACCACAATTCGATGATCGTCGGCATCAAGGGCGGCAAGGCGGCGACTGTGCATGTCTTCGCCCATAACGACCTCGCCGATCTCGAAGCCCGTCTTGCGGCGGCGCCGGCGGATGCGCCGAAGATGATCGCCTTCGAGAGCGTCTATTCGATGGACGGCGACATCGCCCCGATCGGCGCGATCTGCGACCTCGCCGACAAGTATAACGCCATCACCTATCTCGACGAGGTTCACGCCGTCGGCATGTATGGGCCGCACGGTGCCGGCGTCTCCGAGCGCGACGGCGTTGCCCATCGGCTCACCATCATCGAGGGCACGCTGGCCAAGGCCTATGGCTGCCACGGCGGCTACATCGCCGGCGATGCCAGCGTGATCGACTATATCCGCTCGGTTGCGGCCGGCTTCATCTTCACCACCGCCCTGCCCCCGCCCACCGTCGCGGCGGCGCTTGCCTCGATCCGCCGGCTGAAGGTCGACCAGGCGCGGCGCGATACACTGTTCGAACGGGCAAATCTGCTGAAATCGAAATTCGACCAGGCCGGCCTGCCGCGCCTGCCGACAGAGAGCCACATCGTCCCGCTGATGATCGGCAACGCGACACGGGCAACCGAAGTCTCGATGCGGCTGATCCGCGAATTCGGCATGTACGCAACTCCGATCAACTACCCGACGGTACCGGCTGGCACCGAACGGCTACGTTTCACACCGGGCCCCAAACATACGGAAGCGATGATGGACCAGCTCGTCGCCGCCTTGCGTCATATTCTTTCCGGCGAAACCGGAACGGTGGCGGCCTGACCCGGTCTTGCAGCCAGCGACGAGCCTCGCTATAGCCTCGCGCAGCGCCGACATAGCTCAGCGGTAGAGCAACTGATTCGTAATCAGTAGGTCCCCAGTTCAATCCTGGGTGTCGGCACCATTTCAAATCAATGACTTGTGCGATGAATGACGTCGCTGGCTTCCAGCGCGAGCCGGCGGCCAAATGCCTCACTTTGTCTCACCTTATCCGGGGAAAGTGAAGCATACGTGAAGCACGGGCCGTGCACGCCGGTTTGCCCGGCGGCATCTTCATCTCGCAATTTCTTTATTTGGAATGGTGGGCGCACAAGGACTCGAACCTTGGACCCGCTGATTAAGAGTCAGCTGCTCTACCAACTGAGCTATGCGCCCATTCCGGCGTCGCGATCCGAAGCAGATCGCGTCGACACAGGGCGTCTAGCAAGATCGGTTCGGTCTGTGAAGAGGCGCCGGGCCTACTTGATCAATCAGTAGATATGGCGAATTAGAAATCTGACCGGACACGCCCGCTCCCGCCATGCAGATCACAGGTAGAATCCGATGCCGCATTCAAAAAAGACGATTTTTCGCCGCGCTCCGCTCTGGGCCGCCACACTTCTCATTGCATTGACCAGCGGCGCCGTCGGCATTGAGGCTGCGTTCGGCCAGGAGGCGGGCGGCTACATGCCGACGCCGACGGCGGCGAAGCCAGAGGCGTTTCCGGCGCTGCCCGAACCCGTGACCAAGGGCATGAGCCAGGCGGAGATCGCGCAGGTGCGGCGCGGCGAATATCTCACTGCCGCGGCGGACTGCATGCCCTGCCACACGGCACCGGGAGCAAAGCCTTTCTCCGGCGGACTGTCCTTCGTCACCCCGTTCGGCACGCTCTACTCACCCAACATCACCCCGGCCAAGACGACCGGCATCGGCAAATGGACGCCGCGGCAATTCTACAATGCCCTGCATTACGGCGTCTCGCCCGGCAGTTCGCTGGGCGTGTTTCCGAAATATCTCTATCCGGCGATGCCCTACACATCCTATGCAAAGCTGACGAGGCCGGATGTGATGGCCATCAAGGCCTATCTCGACGCCATACCTGCCGTGCACGCACCGCATGCACCGAACCGGCTCGGCTTCCCGTTCAACATCCGCGCGATGCTGCTCGGCTGGCGCATCATGTTCTTCAGCACCGCGCCGGTCCATTACAAGAAGGACTGGTCGCCCGCGGTGCGCAACGGCGCCTATCTCGCCGAAGCCCTCGGCCATTGCAGCGAGTGTCATTCGCCGCGCAACCTGCTGTTCGCCATCAAGTCGGGCGATACGCTGGCCGGAGCGCAGATCCTCGGCGAGCCCTGGTATGCGCCGAACATATCCTCCTCGAAGACCTATGGCGTCGGCGGGTGGAGCCGGAAGGACCTGGTCGACTACCTGCATGAGGGCGGCAACATGAACCGTGGCTCGGCATTCGGGCCGATGCAGTCGGTTGTGGATTACAGCCTGAGCCAGCTCCCGCGGCAGGATGTCGACGATCTTGCCGCCTATCTGCAGACCGCGACGCCGCCGCGCGAGAACCCGGTGAAGAAGGTGGCGCTTGCCCCGGGCGAGCTCGCGCAGGGCAAGGCGCTCTACGACGACAACTGCGCCGCCTGCCACCAAGCGGACGGCAAGGGCGTGAAGGACGTGTTCCCGAATCTCGCCGGGAATGACGCGGTGACCAACGGCCCGTCGGACAACGTGATCGGCATCGTGCTCGGCGGAATGATCCCCTGGCACGCCAACGGCCCGGCCATGCCCGCCTTCGGTTCGATGCTGAACGACGCCCAGATCGCCGCGATCGCCAACTACGTGCGCACCGCCTGGGGTAACAAGGGCGTGACCGATGCCGATGCCGCCAAGGTGCTGGGCATCCGCGCATCGACCCCGCCGCACGACATCGCGCTGGCCGACGCCGACTATCTCGACCTGCCGCCGATCGCCTCCGCCGCCGCGCGCAGGATGAACTGCCCGCTGCTGACGAAGGACCTCGTCTCGCCCGGCCACGGCACGATGGAGATTATGCAGGGCGTCACGCCGGCAACGCTCGGCAACCGCACCCGCATGCTGGTCGCCGCGATCCGCAAGGCCTATCCGGACATTACCCAGAAGCGCATGGCGGAATTCCTGACGGCGGCCTATTGCCCGGTCGTGGCGCAGGAACGCGGCCTGTCGCTCGGGGAGAAGAAGAAGGCGATCCAGCGCTTCCTCTCCGAGGCGGCGTCGATGGACACGGCCGCCAGGAAGGGGAGCTGAGGCCATTCAGCCGCTGCTTCCCACCGAAACTCTCCGGGGTGCGGCGATCCTGCCGCATCTCGCGGCGCTCGCCCGGCTGCGGATCGAGGTGTTCCGCGCCTGGCCCTATCTCTACGAGGGCAACGAGGCTTACGAGCGCGACTATGTCGCGACCTATGCCGCGAGCGAGCGCGCCGCCATCGTGATCGCGCGGGATGGCGATGCGATCGTCGGCGCCTCCACCTGCCTGCCGCTCACCGACGAGGACGAGGCGATGCAGGCGCCGTTCCGCGCCGCCGGGATCGATCCCGCCTCGGTCTTCTATTTCGGTGAGTCGGTCCTGCTGCCGGCCTATCGCGGCCGCGGCGTCGGCGTGGCCTTTTTCCGCGAACGCGAGGCGCACGCGCGGGCGGTTTCCGACGCCGCGCAGGCCGCCTTCTGCGCGGTGATCCGCGACAACGCCGATCCGCGCCGCCCGACGGATGCCACCACACTCGACGTCTTCTGGCGCAAGCGCGGCTACGCGCCGGTGTCCGGTCTCGTCTGCCGCATGCGCTGGCGCGAGATCGGTGCCGCGCATGAGGTGGAAAACCGCCTCCAGGTGTGGATGAAGCCACTCGGCGGCGCATGATCATGCGGGTTGCTCTCTCCCCCTTCCCGATCCACCGCCCGACCGGGCTGGACGATTTTCTCGATCGGGTGGATCGCCTCGCGGATGAGGCGAAATCCGGCGGCGCCGACCTGCTCATCCTGCCGGAATATGCCTCGATGGCGCTCGCCGGCGCTTTTGTCGCCGCGCCGGACGTCGCCGCCGAACTCGACGCCGTGGTCAGTCGCGCCGATACCCTGGTGGAGGGTTTCCGCGCCATTGCCCGCACCCACCGCCTGCTGCTGCTGCCCGGCTCGGTGCCGATGCGCGGCGCCGATGGCAATATCCGCAACAGGGCGCCGTTGATCGACGGGGACGGCCGTATCGCCTTCCAGGACAAGCGGGTGATGACGCGCTTCGAATCCGAGCGCTGGGGCATCACGCCGGGCGGGCCCCCTTCGGTGTTCGAAACCGATTTCGGCCGGCTTGGCATCGCCATCTGCTACGACTCGGAATTCCCCCTGCTGGTGCGCGCACAGGCGCTCGCCGGGGCGGACACGATCCTGATTCCGGCCTGCACCGACTCCCTGCACGGCTTCAACCGGGTGCGTCTGTCGGCCCGCGCGCGGGCGCTGGAGAACCAGTGCTTCACCGCCGTCGCGCCAACCACCGGAATGGCGCCCTGGTCCGCCGCCGTGGATGAAAATCGCGGCTATGCCTGCGTCTTCGGCCCGGTCGATCGCGGGTTTCCGGAAGACGGGCTGCTGGCCCGCGGCGCGCTGGATGCGGCGGACCTGCTGTTCGCAACGCTCGATCCCGCCCACCTCGCCGCCACGCGCGACGACCCAGCCGTCCGCAACCGGACCGACTGGCCGGACGATCCGGCGCCGGCCCGAATCGTCCGCCTGACATGACGCTGGTTTATGTCGTCGCCGGTGAAGCAAGCGGCGACGTGCTGGGTGCGCGGCTGATCGCGGCCATGCGCGCGCGGGCCAGCGGCATCGAAGTTGCCGGCATCGGCGGCGCGAGGATGGCCGAACAGGGTGTTGCCTCGCTGTTCCCGATGCAGGAACTGGCGCTCATGGGCCTCGCGGAAGTCCTGCCCAAGCTCTTCCGGCTGCGCCGCCGGCTCGAGCAGACGGAAGCGGACATTGCCGCGAGGCGGCCGGACATCGTCGTGACCATCGACAGTCCGGGCTTCACGCTCCGCCTGCTCCGGCGAATCGCCCCGCTCGGACTCCGCCGCGTGCATTACGTCGCCCCCCAGGTCTGGGCCTGGCGACAGGGGCGGGTAAAGCACTTCCCCGGCCTGTGGGACCGGCTGCTCTGCCTCCTGCCCTTCGAGCCGGATTTCTTTGCACCGCATGGGCTGAACCCGGTCTTTGTCGGCCATCCGGTGCTGGAATCCGGTGCCGATGCCGGCGATCCTGCGCGCTTCCGTGCCCGGTTCGGCCTGGCGGAGTCAGCGCGTTCCCTGATCCTGATGCCTGGCAGCCGCCGCACGGAAACGGCCCGGCTGATGCCGGTTTTCGGCGCGGCGGTGGAACGCCTCCGCCCACGATTTCCGGATCTCGTGCCGGTGCTGGCCGCGGCGCCGGCACTCGCCGACGAGTTGCAGGCGCAGGCGGCCGCCTGGCCGCGCCCGCCGCTGATCGTCACCAATGTGGCCGAGCGGTATGACGCCTTCGCCGGCGCCGAAGCCGCGCTGACGAAATCCGGCACCTCGACGCTGGAACTGGCTCTGGCCGGCGTGCCGATGGCGGTCACCTACCGGGTCAATCCGATCAGCGCGATGCTGGCCCGGCGGCTGATCAAGGTGCCGCACGTCGCCATGATCAACCTGCTCGCCGGGCAAGAACTGGTGCCGGAACTGTTGCAGGATGCCTGTACGCCAGAGCGCCTCTCCGCCGAAATCGCCTCGCTGCTCGGCGACCCTGAGCGGGCTGCGGCGCAACGGGCCGGCTTCAGCGCGGCCCTATCCACGCTCGCCATCGCGGGATCGGCGTCTCCCAGCGAAGCCGCGGCAACGGCCGTGCTCGACCTGCTCTGAGCGGCGTTCCGGCCTGCACACGCAAAAAGCCGCGGCGCCCGCCTATAGGCGCAAGGAACAAGCGATTCTCCGCGCCCCACAACGCCAAAAGGCCCGAAGCATTGCTCGGGCCGATCAGCAAGCGAAGCGTGTCAACGGCGCGGAGCCAAAGCTCCGCGGTTGATTACTTGATCTTGGCTTCCTTGAAGGTCACGTGCTTGCGCGCGACCGGATCGTATTTCCGGAATTCGAGCTTGCCCGTCTGCGCCTTCGCGTTCTTCTTCGTCACGTAGAAGAAGCCGGTGTCGGCGGTGGAAACCAGTTTGATCTGAACAGTGTTCGTCTTGGCCATGCGTATTCTCCGATCGCGCCGATATGATCGACCTTGCCGGCCTGGTCAACCCCCGGCGCGGGCATGCGGGAGCAGCGGGCGGATCAGGGCGGCGCGATACGCGGCCGGATGATCGATCAGCGCGGCCGCCGCCCGTTCGTAGCCGTTGCCGCCGATCGCGGCCGGGCAGGCTTCTCGCAGGGCCAGCACCTCGGCGAGCGGCATCGGCGCCCTGGCCGCACGGGTTTCGGCCAGCGGCTTTGCCAGCAGGTCGACGCCATGCCGCAGCGCGTTGATCTGCTTCGCGAGCTGGTCGGTGCCAAGGCTGGTGCAGACCTGCGGAAACACGCCAAGACTTTGCAGCGGCCAGCCGCGTGGGGCGATCATCCTGCTCCAAGTGACAAACAGCTCGCCCCCGCCCGGAAGTTCGGTGACGCTCTGCACCAGCCCCTTGCCGAGTGTCGCACTGCCGAGAACGACGCCGCGGTCGTTGTCGGCGATCGCGGCCGAGAACACCTCGGCGGCGCTCGCGGTGCCGCCATCGACCAGCACGACCACCGGCAGGCCGTGCGCGATATCGGCCCCCTCGGCATGCCATACCTTGTTGGCCGCCGGATCGCGGCCGATCGTGTGGATGATCGTGCCTTGCGAGAGCAGCGTGTCGAGGCTGAGCACCGACTGCCGCAGGACACCGCCGCGATTGCCGCGGAGATCGATCACGATTCCCTTCGGGGCGGGCTGCGCCTGCACGAGTTGCGCGAGAACCGCGGCGAACTGCCGCGCCGTGCCGTGGTCGAAGCCGAGAACGCGGATATGGGCGATGCCATCGTCGATCTGCCCGGCGACGCTCTGCGTCGGCACCAGGGCCCGGGCCAGGGTGATCGTCTGCGGCAGGCTGTGCCCGGGCCGGATCGTCAGATCGATCATGCTGCCGATCGGGCCGGCAAGTTCCTGTTGCAGCTGGGCGACCGGTTGCGCGGCTGCATCCCGCCCGTCGATCGCCAGAAGCTGCATGCCCGGCGCGATCCCGGCCCGGTCGGCCGGGCTCGACGGCGTGACGCCGGTGATCGTCACGATGCGGTCGTGCCGCGCCAGGGTCATGCCGATTCCGCCAAGGCCCAGCCGCAGCGCGCGCTCCGTCGCGGCCTCGCGCGGCGCGACATAGCGGGAATAAGGGTCGAAATGATTGAACAGCTCGTCGAAGAAGCTGCGGATCATGCCGCCGGTGCCGGCGCGCTCGATCGTGGGCGAAGCCGCGAAGGCATGCGCGGCGACAGCAGCGCAGGCCACGCCCCATTTCGCCGCGTCGCCGACCGGCGGCGCCAAGGTTGCGAAAATCACCCGATTGGGTCCGAAGAGCAGCAACTTTCCCGATTGTTCCTGCACGGTGAGATCGGGGTCCAGCGCGGTAATGCCGGACAATCCCCATACCGCCATGCGCGGAATGCCGAGCGGCTGCAACGTGCGGGGCGCCATGAAGGCGAGGGCAGCGCCCCAGACGGCGGCGGCGTGAGTCGAGTCGAAGCCACGCTGGCCCGCCTGGGCGCCGCAGATCGGCAGCATCACGCACAGCACTGTGACAATCCGGCGGATCGGCCGCACGAGCGCCGGCCGGCGGGCGCGGTGCGCCCGGGAACGACGAGCGAGCGAACGGGCCATCCGGCGTTTCATCGGCGGCTGCGCTTGTGCCTGGCGGGCGCGCGGCCCGGCTTCCTGCCGCCCTTGCGGGCAGGCAACCGGCGATGTTGTCCACCGCCCTCGCCCGGCGCGCTGCCGCCCTCGATCAGGGTGAACAGCAGCCCGCCGGTCACCGGCTTCGCCTCGCGCAGCCGCACCAGCACCGGATCGGCCAGGCGGAACACCACGCGCGAGCGGGTGCCGGACAGCGTGCCATCGGCCTCGTCGAAATGCCAGAAATCGTCGGGCAGCAGCGCCATCGGCACGAAACCGGACGCGCCGGTCGCATCGAGCGTGACGAACAGGCCGAACCGCGTCACCCCGCTGACCCGCGCGCTGAAATCCTCGCCGATCCGGTCGGCCAGATAGGCGGCAAGATAGCGGTCGGCCGATTGCCGCTCGGCATCGGTGGCGCGGCGCTCGGTCGAGGTGATCGCCGCCGCGATGGTTTCGAATCCGTCGGCGTGTTCGGGGCGCAGCCCGTCTGTGCCGAGCTTCAGTCCGGCGATGAGCGCGCGATGGACCAGAAGATCGGCATACCGGCGGATCGGCGAGGTGAAATGCGCGTAGCTGTTCAGCGCCAGGCCGAAATGGCCGATATTCTCCGGCGCGTATTCCGCCTGGCTCTGGCTGCGCAGCACCGCCTCGTTCACCAGCGGCGCCGCATCGCTACCGGCAACAAGGCGCAGCACATGATCAAGGTCGCGCGGGTGGAGCTGGTCGCCGGGCTTGAGCGAAATCTCGAACGTCGCCAGCAGATTGCGCAGCGAATCGAGCTTTTCCGGCGAGGGCGGGGCGTGCACGCGATACATGCACGGCTGGCGCAGCCGTTCCAGCTCCTCCGCCGCCGCGACATTGGCGAGGATCATGAACTCCTCGATCAGCCGGTGGCTGTCGAGCCGCGGGCGCGGCGCCACGTCCGTCACCCGGCCAGCCTCGTCGAGCGTGATCTTGCGCTCCGGCAGGTCGAGATCGAGCGTGCCGCGGGCCTGCCGCGCCGCCAGCAGCGTGCGATAGGCGGCGTAGAGATGGCCGATCGTCCCGTCCGGCAGATCGGCTTCCCAGCCGGACTCGAAGGCGCCCTGCACCTCCTCGTAGGTGAGGCGGGCGAAGCTGCGCATCAGGCCGCGGCCGAATTTGTGGCTCAGCTTGCGGCCCTCGGCGTCGACGATCATCTCGACGAACAGGCATCCCCTGTCCTCGCCCGGCCGCAGGCTGCACCAGCCGTTGGAGAGCGCCTCGGGCAGCATCGGCACCACGCGGTCGGGGAAATAGACCGAGTTGCCGCGCTTGAGCGCCTCGCGGTCGAGCGCCGAGCCGGGGCGCACGTAATGCGCGACATCGGCGATGGCGACGACGATGCGATGCCCCGGCCCGGCGGGTTCGGCGAAGACGGCGTCATCGAAGTCGCGCGCATCGGCGCCGTCGATCGTCACCAGCGGCACTTCGCGCAGATCGGTCCGCCGGCCGGGGCGGACGCCGCGGGCGCGCTTCGCCTCGTCGATCGCGGTCTCCGGGAAGTCGGCCGGAATCCCCAGTGCCGCGATGGCGATCAGGCTGATCGAGCGCGCATCGCCCATCCGGCCGAGATGCTCGGCGATCCGCGCCGGCTTCGGCCCGTAGCCGAAGGCCGGCAAGGGCATGGCGCGCACCACGTCGCCGCTTTCGGCACCGGCGGTTTCGCCCGGCGGCACCTTCCATTCGGCGCGGCTCTTGCGGTCGACCGGCTCGATCCAGCCGCCCTCTCCCTCGGCGCGGAACACGCCGATGATGCTGGCCGGCTCCTCGTCGAGCCGCCGGACCGTGCGGCCTTCGTAACGGTCGTCGTCGATCCGTCGCAGCCGGGCCAGCACCCGCGCGCCGGGCGCGAGCGCAGCGTGGCCGCGCTTTTCGGGCAGCATGAAGATGATCGGCGGCTTGCCCGGCCGATCCCAGCCGACCGGCCGGGCAAGCGGGTCGCCGTCACGATCGGTGCCGGTGATCTCGACGACGCAGCGTTCCGGCAGCGCCTCGGCCGCGCGCACCTGCCGCCCGCCGGCGCGGACCAGCATGCCATCGCGTTCGAGATTCCGCAGCATCGCCCGCAGCGCCGGTTTCTGGTCGGGGCCGAGGCCGAAGGCGCGGGCAATGTCGCCCTTGCGCAGCCGGGTTCCAGCTTCGGCGATGAACTCGCGCAGCACAGCCTCGGTCGGCAGTTCGGCGGATCGGCGGACGGGCTTCCGGGTCATGCGCCACCGCGGCGGCGCATCATCACGATCCTCTCGCCCGAAACCCGGAATACCGCCTGGAATCGGTGCACGGCAGCGCCCCACACATCAGAAGTTTTGTCCAATGTTAACCGCATAGACCCTATGTGGCTGGCCGACAACGCTGATGCAGTGTTTCCCGTATGGTGGCGCGGCAAGTTTTCCAACTATGGCCGGAATGCCACAGACGCGCGGTCGAGCGTGGCGTTGAACAGCGCCCCGAACAGCACGGCATAGGCGCTCAGATAGAACCACATCATCAGACCGATGATCGTCGCCAGGGGCCCGTAGGTGCGGCTATAGGCCGCGAATTGGCCAACATAGACCGCAAAGCCATAGGACACGACGAGCCAGACCAGAATCGCGACCAGCGCGCCGGGTACGACCGGGTGCCCCGCATCGCGCCCGAAGGCCGGCCCGAATCGGTAGAGCAGGCCGAGCGCCAGACCCATCGACCCGATCAGCAGGGCGAATCCGGGCAGCACCGTCAGCACCGCCGGCGCCTTGGCAAGGCCCAGGAAGGCAAGCACCAGTGGCATGCCGACCAGCACGGCGATAGCGATGACGGCGCCGAGCATGGCAATCAGCGTCATCGCCAGGGTCACCGCCTGAAACTCGAAGAAGCCGCGCGTTTCCTGCCGCTTGTGGATCACGTTCAGCGCGTAGATCAGCGACTTGATGCCGGAAGCCGAGGAATAGAGCGTGAAGCCCAGCGAGATGACGAGGCCGATGCCGAGCGTCGTCTTGCCGCCGGAAACCAGTTGCTGGATCCGCCCGCCGATCAGCGCGAAGGCGGCCGGCGGCATCAGATGTTTCAGATAGAGAAGCTGCGGTTCGACCGTTACCGGGTTGAATGCGAGGCCGTAGAGCGAAATCAGCGCCGTCATCGCCGGGAACAGGGCCAGGGTGGCGTAAAAGGCGCAACCGGCGGCGACGAGCGACATCTCCCCGCTCATCACTTCGATCGCGGCCGCGCGCAGCGCCCTGAACCAAAGGTCGAGGCGCGTCCGCCAGCGCATCAGGCGCCATCCAGAAACCGCCGGATCACCGCGATGGTCGGCCCGTCCATCAGCGCCGGCGCGTGGCCGCATGCCGGCACGGTATGCGTGGCGGCGCCATCCTCCTCCATGCGCGCGAGGGTCGCTTCGGTCAGCAGGTCGCTGGTGGCGCCGCGAAGGGCAAGCACCGGCACGCGGATCGCCGTCCAGATCGCGCCGAGATCGGCATCCATGGGCACCGAGGCGCGGATCGGTTCGGCGATCGCGGGATCGTAATGCAACGCGAGCCCGCCGCCCTCGACGGGCCGTGCCGAGTGAAGCGCGAGAGCGGCCCATTGCGGATCGGTCAGCGGGCCGAACGGCGCATGCACGGTGCGCAGATGGGCTTCGAGCGCCGCAAGATCGGGAAAGGCAGCGGGTGCCTCGCCCATGTAGTCGCGGATCCGGCCGAGCGCCGCGGCGGGAATATGCGGGCCGATATCGTTGAGCACGAGGCGGGTGATCGGCGTGTGCGCCGCGGCGGCGACCATCATGCCGCAGATCCCGCCCAGCGACGTGCCGACCCAGGCAACCGGCTTGTTCAGCCAGGCGAGCAGATGCGCCAGCGCGATGACGTAGGAAGGGGGCTGATAGAGCGCCCCGTCGCGCAGCCATTCCGATCGTCCGCGGCCCGGTAGGTCGGGGCAGATCACATGATAGCGATCGGCCAGGCTGTCCGCGAGAATGTCGAAATCGCGCCCGTTGCGGGTCAGGCCATGCACGCAGAGCACGGCCGGCGCGGCCGGGTTGCCGAATTCCACGAAGGCGAGCCGGTGGAAATCGTTGCCGAGCAGATAGGGAACGAAACCCTGCCGCGCCACGATCCGGCCGTCCTTCAGATGATGCCGTCCCGGCGCAGCGCGGCGCGGGCCGGTTCGTCGAGTCCCAGCATGTTGGTCAGCACCTCGTCGGTATGCTCTCCCAACATGGGAGGTGCGAGGCGATAATCCACCGGCGTTTCCGACAGGCGGACCGGATTGGCGACGAGCTTCACCGGCACGCCATCGCTTCTGGTCATTTCGATCAGGTTGCCGCGCGCGATCACGTGCGGATCGGCGAAGACCTGCTCCAGCGTGTTGATCGGGCCGCAGCCGATCTTCAGGTCTTCCAGCCGTTCCAGCCACCAGGCGGACGGATGCCGCGCCAGAACCGCGGCGAGGGTGTCGGTCACAAAGGCGCGATTGGCGACGCGGGCGGCATTCGTGGCGAACCGCTCGTCAGCCAGCAGATGCTCCAGTCCGAATGCGTTGCAGAAACGCGCGAAGGTCGGGTCGTTACCGATCGAGAGGACGATATGGCCGTCTTCGGTCGCGAAAACCTGATAGGGAACGATATTCGGGTGCTCATTGCCGAGGCGCGGGGGATTCTTGCCGGTGGCGAGGTAGTTCATGCCCTGATTTGCGAGCCAGGCGACATGCGTGTCCAGCATGCCGATATCGATGTGCTGGCCCTGCCCGGTGATTTCCCGGTGGCGCAGCGCGGCGAGCACGCCGATCGCGCCGTAGAGCCCGGCAAAAAGGTCGGCGACCGGCACGCCCACCTTCATCGGCTGGCCATCCGGCACGCCGGTAAGCGACATGATGCCACCCATGGCCTGGATCAGGCTGTCGTAGCCGGGGCGGGACGCATAGGGGCCGGTCTGGCCGAATCCGGTGATCGAGCAATAGATCAGCCCCGGATTGTCGGCCCTGAGATCGTCATAGCCGAGGCCGTAGCGCGGCAGCGTGCCGACCTTGAAGTTCTCGACCAGGATATCGCTCTTCGCGATCAGCGCGCGCGCCAGCTTCTGGCCCTCGGGCTTTGCGATATCGAGCGTCACGGACCGTTTGTTGCGATTGGCGCCGGCGAAATAGGCGCTCTGCTCGGTGCCCGGCAGCGCGGGAGGCGCGAATCCACGGGTATCGTCGCCGCTGCCCGGCTTCTCGATCTTGATCACCTCGGCCCCGAGATCGGCCAGCATCTGCACGCAGGTGGGACCGGCGAGCACTCGCGTCAGATCGAATACCGTCAGTCCGGCTAGCGGGCCCGAGGGCGACGCGGTTCCAGCGGATGGCTGTTCAGACATTCATGACCTCCCGTCAACGCGACCCGCAATAGCGAGCCTGTGAAGTCAGGTCAAAAACGGGAGGTCGGAACGCGACGACGGCGGATCAGTGGCGATGCGTGCCGCCGGCGGGCGGAACGCAGCTGCGCAGGGCAAGGCGAACCAGCCGGTTGGCGACGGCCGGCAACCCGGCGCGCTCGGCATCCTGCGCCAGCGAAATCAGGCGGTCGACAAGAATGAGCGGGCTGACGATCGGCTCGTGATGGTCGGCGATTTTCGCCGGGGCGAACTGGGTCATCGCGGGTTTCCTTCTCAGGAGTGTCCTTCAGGAACAGCCGTTTTTGGCTGCGCCCGAACATGACCCGCTCCAGATTACAATCCGGTAAACAAATTCGACCCGGAAAGGAAAATTATCTTTCGTTCTCGTCACTGTCGCGCTCGACCTCGATATCGGCATCGATCGCATCGTCGTCCTCGAGATCATCGGCATCCGTCAGGATATCGTCGTCGCCGGTATCCTCCACGTCGTCCGTGTCGACGTCGTCCTCGGTGGTCTGCGCCTTGGCCGGCTTCTTGGCGTCGTCGGGCATTGGTACGCTGCGCTTGAGCTTCGGCTGCTCGGCCGGCTGTTCGGTGCCGCATTTCGGGCAGACGGCCGGAACCTTGCCGAGGTCGAAAAAGCGCGCGCCGCAGGACACACAGGTATGTTTGTCGCCAAGTTCAGGCTTCGCCATGAGAGCCTCGCATTCCAGGGTGAGCGGTGGAGTCCGTCAGGGCGGGCGCCATGCCACCCATCGCCCTGCTTGTCAAACCCTGACGGCCGCCGACAATGATGGCTGGCAAAATCGTCCACTCGTGGTAAGCGCCGCGCCATGGAACACGCCGCAACGCTGCCCCAGACCTCACGCCGCCCTGCCACGCCGCTCACCGGCACGATCACCGTTCCGGGCGACAAGTCGATTTCGCATCGCGCGCTGATGTTCGCCGGCCTCGCGGTCGGTGAAACCCGGATTTCCGGCCTGCTGGAAGGCGAGGACGTGCTGCGGACCGCCGCCGCGATGCGCGCGCTGGGCGCGACGGTGGAGCGTACCGGCCCGGGTGCCTGGCGCGCCTCCGGCCCCGGCATCGGCGGGTTGCAGAGCCCGGACGACGTGCTCGACATGGGCAATTCCGGCACCGCCGCGCGGCTGCTCTGCGGCATTCTCGCGAGCCACGACATTTTCGCCGTGATGACCGGCGATGCCTCGCTCCGCCGCCGGCCGATGCGCCGGGTGATCGATCCGCTGGGCGCGACAGGCGCCGTCTTCGCCGCGCGAGAGGGCGGGCGCCTGCCGCTTTCGGTGCGCGGTGCCGCCGAGGCGATGCCGCTCTCCTACCGGCTGCCGGTCGCCTCCGCGCAGGTGAAGTCGGCGCTGCTGCTCGCCGGGCTGAACGCCCGCGGCATCACCGAGATCGAGGAACCGGAGCCGACCCGCGACCATTCCGAGAACATGCTCCGCCATTTCGGCGCCGAGGTGGAGGTGGCCGCGCATGGCACGGGCAAGCTGATCCGCCTGCGGGGACAGCCGGAGCTGCGCGGCGCGGATGTCGTCGTGCCGGGCGATCCGTCGTCGGCCGCCTTCCCGATCGTCGCCGCGCTGATCGTGCCGGGCTCGCGCGTCACGATCGGGGGCGTCGGGCTGAACCCGCTGCGGACCGGGCTGTTCCTCACCCTGCGCGAGATGGGAGCAGCGATCGAGATCGTAAATGCCCGCGAGGCCGGCGGCGAGCCCGTGGGCGATCTCATCGTCACCGCCTCGGATCTGCGCGCCGTCGATGTGCCGGCGGAACGCGCCCCCTCGATGATCGACGAATACCCGATTCTCGCCGTCGCCTGCGCGATGGCGCGCGGCAGCTCGCGGCTGCGTGGCCTCGCGGAGCTGCGGGTGAAGGAAAGCGACCGGCTGGCCGCGACGCTCGCCATGATCACCGCCAATGGCGTCAAGGCGCAGGTGGACGGCGACGACCTGATCATCGAGGGCGGCGGCGCGCGCGGCGGCGCCACGGTGGCGACGCATATGGATCACCGCCTGGCAATGAGCGCGCTCGTCATGGGCCTCGCGACCGAGACCCCGGTGACCATCGACGATGCGCGCTTTATCGATACGAGCTTCCCCGGCTTCCTGCCGCTGATGCGCGGAATCGGCGCGGCGATCGAGGCGGCGGCGTGACGCGGCCGATCGTCATCGCGATCGACGGGCCGGCCGCCTCCGGCAAGGGCACGCTCGCGCGCCGCCTCGCCGCCGCCTTCAACCTGCCCTATCTCGATACCGGCCTGCTCTACCGCGCCGTGGCGCGCCGCGTGCTCGACCGTGGCGGCGATCCGGCCGATCCGGCGGCCAGCGAGGAACAGGCCCGCTCACTCAGCCGGCTCGATCTCGAACGCGGCGATCTGCGCACCCCTGAGGTCGACCGCGCGGCCAGCGCCGTCGCCTCGATCAAGCCGGTGCGCGCCGCGCTGCTCGACTTCCAGCGCCGATTCGCCGACGCCTCCGGCGCGGTGCTGGACGGGCGGGACATCGGCACGATCGTGTTTCCCGAGGCCGATGTGAAACTCTTCGTCACCGCCTCGCTGGATGTGCGGGCGAAACGCCGGCATCTGGAGCGCCTCGCCCACGGAATCGATCCCGGCTTCGACTCGGTGCGCGCCGAACTTGCCGCCCGCGACGAGGCCGACCGCACCCGCGCCGCCGCCCCGCTAGTGCAGGCGAAGGACGCCTTGCTGCTCGACACGAGCCAAATGGATGCCAATCATGCCTTTACCGCGGCGGCCGATCTGGTGAACAAGGTACTCGCGCGGGGGTAACCCCGCCCGGACCAGAGGAGACAGCGTGACCGATCTGTTCGAGCAGGCCGCCGGCCAGGCGAGCTATTCCGCCAAGGACATCGAGGTTCTCGAAGGGCTGGAACCGGTTCGCCGGCGCCCCGGCATGTATATCGGCGGCACCGACGATGCGGCGATGCACCACCTCGCCGCCGAACTGCTCGACAACGCGATGGACGAGGCCGTAGCCGGCCACGCCTCGATCATCGAGATGACGCTTGCGCCCGGCAACCTGCTCACGGTGCGCGATAACGGGCGCGGCATCCCGGTCGATCCGCACCCGAAATTCCGCGACAAGTCGGCACTCGAGGTGATTCTCACCACCCTGCATTCCGGCGGCAAGTTCGCCGGCAAGGCCTATGCCACCTCGGGCGGTCTGCACGGCGTCGGCTCTTCGGTGGTGAACGCGCTGGCCGAGCGGCTGGAGGTCGAGGTCGCCCGCGAGAAAACCCTCT
The DNA here is from genome assembly GCF_000724705.2 of Acidiphilium sp. JA12-A1. Classification (NCBI taxonomy): domain Bacteria; kingdom Pseudomonadati; phylum Pseudomonadota; class Alphaproteobacteria; order Acetobacterales; family Acidocellaceae; genus Acidiphilium; species Acidiphilium sp. JA12-A1. Next base: position 182,977 of record NZ_JFHO01000004.1, on the reverse strand, counting down.
GGAAACAGGATTATGCCCGCGGCAAGCCGCTGACCAAGCTGGTCAATGCCGGGGCGACGCCGAACCGGCGCGGCACGCTGATCCGCTTCGTCCCCGATCCCGAGATTTTCGGCGACAAGAAGTTCAGCCCGGCGCGGCTCTACCGCATGTGCCGCTCGAAGGCCTATCTGTTCCGCGGCGTGCGGATCCGCTGGACGTGCGATGCGGCGCTGATCGCGGCGGGTGCCGATGTGCCGGCGCAGGCGGAACTGCATTTCCCCGGCGGCCTCGCCGATTCGCTGGCGGAGGAACTGGGCGCCGCGCCGAAGCTCGTCGCCCCGGTCTGGGCCGGGCAGGCCGACCTGCCGGACGATGCCGGGCGGATCGAGTGGGCCTGCGCCTGGCTGGAAGCCGGCGAGGCCACGCTCTCGACCTATTGCAACACGATCCCGACGACGCTCGGCGGCACGCATGAGGCGGGGTTCCGCGCCGCCCTGCTCAAGGGCCTGCGCGGCTTCGGCGAGCAGCGCGGCAACAAGCGCGCCGCGGTGATCACCGCCGAGGATGCGACCGGCGCGCTCGCCGCCAAGCTCTCGCTGTTCATCCGCGACCCGCAATTCCAGGGCCAGACCAAGGAAAAGCTGACCTCGCCCGAGGCGCAGAAACTGACCGAGGCGGCGCTGCGCGACCGGTTCGAGCATTTTCTCACCGGCGATCCGGCGAACGCCGACAATCTTCTCGCCTTCGTGATCGAGCGGGCGGAGGAACGCATCCGCCGCCGCGAGCAGAAGGACACGCCGCGCAAATCCGCCACGCGACGCCTTCGCCTGCCCGGCAAGCTGACCGATTGCTCGCGCGAGAGCCGCGAGGATACCGAGATCTTTCTGGTCGAGGGCGATTCGGCTGGCGGCTCGGCCAAGCAGGCGCGCAACCGCGAGACCCAGGCGGTGCTGCCGCTGCGCGGCAAGATCCTCAACGTCGCCTCCGCCTCCACCGAGAAGCTCCGGCAGAACCAGGAACTGAAAGACCTGATCGAGGCGCTGGGCTGCGGCGTCGGCGACCGGTTCCAGATCGACGCGCTACGCTACGGCCGGATCATCATCATGACCGACGCCGATGTTGACGGTGCTCACATCGCGTCGCTGCTGATGACGTTCTTCTACCGCGAGTTGCCGGAACTGATCCGCGGTGGCCATGTCTATCTCGCCCAGCCGCCGCTCTACCGCCTCACCCAGGGCGGCAAGTCGGTCTATGCGATGGACGATGGCGAGCGCGACCGGCTGGTGAAGACGGCGTTCAAGGCGAACGCCAAGGTCGAGATCAGCCGCTTCAAGGGGCTTGGCGAGATGCCGCCGGCAATTCTCAAGGAAACCACGATGGACCCGAAGCGCCGCGTGCTGCTGCGCGTTCTCGCCCCGCCCGAGGCACGAGCTGAAACGGCGGAAATCGTCGAGAGCCTGATGGGGCGGAAGCCCGAGCTGCGCTTCCGCTTCATCCAGGACCATGCCTCGAGCGTGCAGGAACTCGACGTCTGACTCAGTTCATCATGCTCTTCATGAGCACACTGTTCGCCGTCAGGCGAAGGGCTCGGTCTCGCCGTCCGGCACGGGCACCCGGAAGGCCTTGATGGTCATGGAAATCAGCCCGTAATAGCCGAGGATCCCTACCAGATCGACGAGGGCTCGGTCGCCCAGCTGGCGGCGGGCAAAGGCGTATGTCTCGTCCGACACCTCGTGCGCAGTGAGTAGCTCCCGGGCGAAATCGTGCACCGCCCTGGCGTCCGGTTCGGCGAAGACGGGCGTTCCGCCCGCCTTGATCGCGGCGATGACCGCCTCGGGCACGCCGGCTTTCGCGGCGATCGGCGCATGGATGTACCATTCGAACCCGGCACGCCAATAAGAGCCCATCACCAGGATCGCGAGTTCCGACAGGCGCGGCGGCAGCGAGGAGCCAAAACGGCAGAAGGCGCCGAGGGCCTGCGCGTTGTTCGCGAGTTCGGCGCTGTGCAGCCACACTGCGAGCGGCCCCTCGACCCGGCCGCGCGGGCCGGACGCGATGGCATCGTGCGCGGCGCGCTGGGCCTCGCTCATCCGGGCGAGGTCGGGCAGGCCAAGGCGGGGTGTGTGGGTCATGGCGATCAATGCCTGAAATGGCGCATGCCGGTGAACACCATGGCAATCCCGGCGGCATCTGCCGCCTCGATCACCTCGTTGTCGCGGATCGAGCCGCCGGGCTGGATCACCGCCGTCGCCCCTGCCTCGATCGCGGCCACAAGACCGTCGGCGAAGGGGAAGAACGCGTCGGACGCGACGACCGAGCCCGGAATCTTCTCCCCGCCCTTCTGTGCGGCGATGCGCGAAGAATCGACGCGGCTCATTTGCCCCGCGCCGATGCCCGTGGTCGCCCCTGCTTTCGCGTAGATGATCGCGTTCGACTTCACATGCTTGGCCACACGGAAGGCGAACAGCAGATCGGCGAACTCGGCGTTGGTCGGCGCGCGCTGGGTGACGACCTTCAGATCGTCGCGGCCAATCCTCCCGGCGTCGCGGGTCTGGGCCAGGAAACCACCGGCAACGCTGCGCCAGGCAAGGCCCGGTTCCGCCGGGTCGGGCAGGCCGCCGGTGAGCAGCAGGCGGAGATTCTTCTTGCGGGCAAGCAGTTCAACCGCGTCAGGTGCGGCGTCCGGCGCGATGATCACCTCGGAGAAGATGCTCGCCATCTTCTCGGCTGCCGCAACATCGAGCGGGCGGTTGACCGCGATGATGCCGCCAAACGCCGAAACCGGGTCGCAGTCCAGCGCGCGGTCCCAGGCCTCGGCAAGATCGGCGCCGAGGGCGACGCCGCACGGATTGGCGTGCTTGACGATCACCACCGCCGGCCGGTCGAACTCGGCGACGCATTCGAAAGCGGCATCGGTGTCGTTGATGTTGTTGTAGGAGAGTTCCTTGCCCTGCAACTGCCGCGCGGTGGCAACGCCGGGGCGGTTGCCGGTGCGATAGAACGCAGCGGACTGGTGCGGGTTCTCGCCGTAGCGCAGCATCTGCTGCCGCGCGCCGGCCAGGGCGAGGTGCGCCGGGAACATCTCGCCGGTCTGCTGCGCGAACCAGGCGGAAATCGCGGCGTCGTAGGCGGCGGTGCGGGCATAGGCGGCGGCGGCGAGGCGGCGGCGCTGCTCCAGCGTCGTTCCGCCGGCGGCTAGCGCCGCGATGAGGTCGTCATACTGCGCCGGGCTGGTGAGAACCGCCACCGAATCGTGGTTCTTCGCCGCCGCGCGGATCAGCGCCGGGCCGCCGATATCGATGTTCTCGACGCAGGTTTCGAAATCCGAGCCCTTCGCGACCGTTTCCTCGAACGGGTAGAGATTGACCGCGAGCAGGTCGATCGGCGGGATGTCGTGCCGCTGCATCTGCGCCAGATGCTCCGGCAGGTCGCGCCGGCCGAGCAGGCCGCCATGGATCTTGGGCACCAGCGTCTTGACCCGCCCATCCAGCATTTCGGGAACACCCGTGTAATCCGCCACCTCGACAACGGCGATCCCGGCCTCGCGCAGCGCGCGGGCGGAACCGCCGGTCGAGAGGATTTCCACGCCCGCTGCCGCCAGCGCGCGGCCGAGCTCGACCAGCCCCGCCTTGTCGGACACCGAGATGAGGGCCCGTCGGATGTTGACTCTGTCGTTCATGGCAAATCTCGTCTGTCAGTGGCCGGAAACGGGAACGGCGGAGACGGCGTTGGCCGGCGAGCCGTGGATGATTTTCGTGCTGATCAGCAGGTAGACGACCGCCTTGCGATCGGGATCGACCAGGCGATAAAGATTGAAATGCTTGACCAGGAAGGACGCCGAGATCGCGGCGATCTGCTGCTTCGCCGGCAGGCCGGCCGGCAGCGTGACCGGCCCGGTGGCAATGCAGGAGAGGGCAAAGCGCGACGGATCGGTTGCCACACCCAGGCTGCCCTTGACTCCGCCGGTCTTCGCGAAGCTCGCATAGCAGGCGATATCGGGGATCTTCGGATCGTCGAGCCGCTCGACCACCACCTTGTCATTCGCGCCGAGCAGGCGGAAATTCGTCGAGACCGCGCCGATCCGCGTCTCCGCCTGCGCCGTTGCCACCGCAAACGCCCAGGCCCCGGCCATGATGCCGAGAAGTGCGAGCCGCCTGATCATGCCATCCCCTGTCAAACGTCGTGTCGGATGGCGCGTTCATAGACCGCGAGCGTCGCCGCGCAAACCACCTCGTCGGCGAACAGGGTTTCCGCCCGCGCACGGCCCGCCGCCCCCATGCGGGCCCGCAGCTCGGGATCGGCGACGAGGCGCTCCAGCGCATCGGCCAGCGCCGCCGGATCGCGCGGCGGGACCAGCACGCCGCTTTCGCTATCGGCCACCGCCTCGCGGCAGCCTACGACATCCGTTGCCACGCAAGGAAGGCCCGACGCCATCGCCTCCAGCAGGAATTTCGGCAGCCCCTCGCGATAGGAGGGCAGGCAGGCAATGTGACAGGACGCCAGAAGGCTGGCCATGTCAGTGACCGGCCCCAGCCAGGTTGCCTCAGTGGCGCGCTGCAGCTCTGCCGCTTCGAGACTGGCCGGATTCTGCGGATCAGGACCGCCGGCCAGAAGACATTCGGCAACAACACCGCGCAGACGCAGCAGCCGTGCCGCCTCGATGAATTCCCTGACCCCCTTGTCCGCCAGCATGCGCGCGCCGAGCACGATGCGCACCTTGCCAGCGGGTGGGGTATGGGGACAATACAACACGAGGTCGACGCCCGCGCCCCGGATCAGATACGCCCGTTCGGACGGGATCGCGCCCGAGGCGGTCATCGCCGTCAGATCATCATGATTTTCGAACACGGCCAGCGCTCCGCGAGCCCCCACCGCCAGCCGCAACCCGAGACTGACCGCCGGACGGAGCAGGCGCGCCTTCAGGGTTGCCGATGTAAAGACGAAGCCCTGGCCAACCGGCGCGTTGATGACGGCCGGAACGCGCGCGAGAGCGGCGGCAAGACTGCCTAGCAGGATGGGTTTCAGCGCGACATGATGCGCGAGATCGGGCTTGAGCGCCCGGTAATGGCCGGCGATCGAGCGCAGGAGCCGGAACTCGGCCAGGGGATTGAGGCGGGCGCGGCGGAAATCGACGTCGATCACCTCGAAACCCTCGGCGCGCAGCGCATCGGCGGCGCGGCCGGTGCGGGTGAGGATGGTGACGCGCCAGCCCGCCGCCCGCGCGGCCAGGGCACGAACCCGGAAATGCGATGCGAAGAACCAGTCTTCCCCGATGAGGAAGACGACGTGGCGGCTCATCGCGGGCTCAGTGCCGGCTCTGCCAGCGCCAGGCGTCGCGGCACATGTCCTGCACGCCGCGGCTGGCGCGCCAGCCGAGCAGGCTGGCGGCCAGGCCGGGGTCGGCATAGCAGGCGGCGACATCGCCGGGCCGGCGCGGGCCGACCTGATAGGGAACGTCGATCCCCGTCGCCGCCTTGAAGGCATGCACGAGGTCGAGCACGGAATAGCCGGTGCCGGTGCCGAGATTGACGGTGAAGCCACCATCCTGCGCGAGGATGCGATCGACCGCGGCGGCATGGGCCTCGGCGAGGTCCATCACGTGGATGAAGTCGCGCACGCCGGTGCCGTCATGCGTCGGGTAATCGTTGCCGAACACGGTCAGGTATGGCCGCTGCCCGGCCGCGACCTGGCAGAGGTAGGGCATCAGGTTGGCGGGAACTCCACGCGGATTCTCGCCGATCAGGCCGGAGGGATGCGCGCCGACCGGGTTGAAATAGCGCAGGATCGCCGAGGCGGCGAGCACGCCGGTGCGCGAGAGATCCTCGATCATCCCCTCCATCACCATCTTGGTGCGGCCATAGACATTGGTGACGCGCAGGGAGGCGGTTTCGGAAATCGGGCAGGTGTCCGGCTCGCCATAGACGGTGGCCGAAGAGGAAAACACCAGCCGGCCGACCCCGGCATCGCGCATCGCGGCGAGCAGGCGGATCGTGCCGAGGATGTTGACGTCGAAATAGAGCAGCGGGTCGGCCTCGCTCTCGCCGACCGCCTTCTTCGCCGCGAAATGCACGACAGCATCGACGGGGAAGGCGGCGAAGGCGGCGCGCATGGCCTCGGGATCGCGGATATCCGCCTCGATCACCGGCATGGCGATGCCGGTGATCTGGCGCAGCCGGTCCGGCACATCGCGCGCGGCGTTGGAGAAATCGTCGAGCAGGACGATGTCGTAGCCGCGTTCGAGCAACACGACGGCGGTATGCGAGCCGATGAAGCCGGCCCCGCCGGTGAGCATGATGCGCGCCATGAAATCAGCCCATCCTGGTCAGCGCCCATTTCACCTGTTGCGGACCGTCGGGCGTTCCGGTCAGCACGATCTGCTCGGCGCGGCGCGGCTCGGGGCCGCCGAAATAGATGCTGTCCTCGATGCTCAGCGTGGCGCCGCCGGCACGCAGGCGCCAGCCCTGGCCCGAGGACAGGCGCAACAATGCCCCCTCCCCGTCCTGCTGGATGCTCGCCGTCACGTTCGGGTGCAGGTGAAAGCGCAGGGTGAAGGGCTGCGGCTGGTCGGCCTCGATACTGTCCTCGCCGCGCAGATCGTCGCCGCTCTCCGCGAGATAGAGGCGGCGGCGATGCACCGCGCCGAACAGTTTCTGCCAGCCGTCATGGCTCGCCTCCAGCCAGTGGGCGCCGTTCGCCTCCTGGCGCTGCACCTCGACATGGGCGGGACGGCGGCCAAGTCCCTCGTCACGCAATTCGGACGAGGACACGTCGGCGACGACGAGCGTCGAATGGGCGGCGGTGTTGCGCAGGGCATCGCGCCACTCGCCCGACGCCGCGGGGGCGGCGCCGCAATTCACGATCAGCCGGTCGCGCCCGACCGAGAATTCGAAGGAGAGCGTGCCTGCATGGGCAAAGCGGTCGACGCCCGGCCCTGGCGGCGGCCCCGCATCGACAAGGACGAGTGACCGGCCGGCGGCAAGCCGGTGAAACCCCACGCCGGCCAGGGCCGAGGCGCTGCGGCCGGTGCGCCCGGCCTGGCTCAGCACGAGGTCGATCAGGTTGGGCCAGTCCTCGCTGGTGCCGTTGAAGAGGGCGAGGCCGCCATCGCCATGCCGCAGCGCCCGCAGCCCGACCGCCATCCGCTCGATGGCGCCGGGAAGCTGCGGCGGCACTTCGGCGCGCGCAAGTTGCAGCAAGGCGCGGATTTCGGTCAGGTCCTGCAGCACGGCAAAGTGGGCGGCGGGGCTGCGCTCGACATGCGCGCCGTCGGGCAGGATCTGCCGCTCGATCTCCGGCACGAGGAAGCGCAGGGCCCGCTGCATGAACGCTCCGTGCTCGGGCAGCGCGACCGCCGCGGCGATCAGTCCCTTGATCGCGGTGAAGGCACGGCCGTCGCGCACCTCGGCGGGGAGGTTGGCCGAGAGGATCCTCGCATCGGCGACGAGGCGGGCCATCAGCATCTGCCGGAAGTCGTCATCCGCCGAGGCGGCGAAGAAATCGTAATGGCCGAGCCACGCCGCGATGCGCGCGCCGGAAACCTCGGGGGCCGAGGCCACCGGCGGGAGGGCTTCACAATCGATCCAGTCGGCGATCAGGGCCCGCGCGCGGCTTCGGGCAGCGTCGGTACCGAGCGCCCGCAAATCGCGCAGCCACACGAAACCCTGGATATGGGCGATGAAAACCGGCGAGCCGTCGTTCTCGTGAAAGAGGCCGGGCCGGAGCGGCCGTACGACGTTCTGGTATTCGATTTCCCCCTTGATGATGCGCGCGCCGCGGGCAGGCTCGCCGGGCCAGGGATCTCGCAGGGCGACCGAAGGGGCATCGGGAACGTTGCCACCGCGGAGGGCGGCGAGCCGGGCAACCCATTGTCTCGCGCCGCGCATCATTCCCTCCGCTTCAATCGCCCGTTCCTAGCGCGGCGATGGCCGCGGCATAGTCCGGCTTGCCGAAGATCGCGCTGCCGGCAATGAGGACATCGGCGCCTGCTTCGAGCGCGCGAGGCGCCGAGGCGGCATCGATGCCGCCATCCGTCTCGATGCGGATGTCGCGCCCGGCTTCAGTGACCATGCGGCGCAGTTCGGCGATCTTGGGCAACTGGCCCGCGAGGAACGACTGGCCGCCGAAGCCGGGATTGACGGTCATCACGTTGATGATGTCGACGAGGTCGAGCACATGCCGCACCGCCTCGGCCGGGGTCGCGGGGTTGATGGCGACGCCGGCCTTCAGGCCGAGGGCGCGGATCGTCTGCAGCGAGCGGTGCAAATGCGGCCCGGCCTCGGCATGGACAGTGATGTGATCCGCGCCGGCCTTCGCGAAATCGGCCAGATACGGATCGGCCGGGGCGATCATCAGGTGAACGTCGAAGGCGAGGCGCGTGTGCGGACGGAGCGCATTGAGAACCAGCGCGCCGAAACTGATGTTCGGCACGAAATGGCCGTCCATCACGTCGAGATGAAGCCAGTGCGCCCCGGCACGCTCCACCGCGGCGACCTCTTCGCGAAGGCGTCCGAAATCGGCGGCAAGCAGGCTGGGGGCGATGATCGGCGACGGGCGGGACATTGCACTCATGAGTGGCAATGTAGCGAAGAGACTCGCGCCTTCACAAGCGCACGCGCCGCCACCGGGGGCCGGTTCATTCGGTGGGGAAGGAATCGGCCGGGGCCAGCGACTTGATCAGGTCGAACATGCGCTTGCGCACGGTGGGCTCGGTGATCCGGTAATAGGCGCGCACCAGTTCGAGCGTCTCGCGCTTGGTCATGTGATCGTCGAGGCCGACGCCGAACGGCTCCTGCGCCTCGGACAGCCCGTTGCTGCGCCCGCGCGGGCCGGACATCGGCATTTCGTTCATCCCCTCCGGCATGTCGTCGAAGAAGAAGCTGATTGGCACATCGAGCACGCGGGAAATATCGAACAGGCGGGACGCACCGACCCGGTTCACCCCGCGCTCGTATTTCTGCACCTGCTGGAAGGTCAGGCCGAGCGCATCGCCGAGCTTTTCCTGCGACATCCCGAGCAGCGTGCGCCGGAGCCGGATTCGCGACCCGACATGCACGTCGATCGGGCTGGGCCGGCCATCCCGGTCGCTGCGGTCGTTCGAGGCGCCACCGTTTGCATTCATGTCTCATTCCTCAGCGACATCAACCGGCACCGCCCCCGGGCACAAGGCAGGGCGGACATGATGACCGACGCCGCCGTGCATCATTTTCGCCGCTGTCGGGTTTGATGACCGATCTCAGAGCGCAGGGCCGTCTCATAAGATTGGCCAAATCCGGTTAAAGTACAAAAATTAAGAAAAACTCTGATTTTCGGAACTTCGCTACCAGAGGTCGGCGGCACGTCCCTACAACCACTATCTACAATAGTGGCCACGCCTCAATTACACAAGCTCGAATTATTTTTAAGACGCGTTTACGAACCGTCACTTACATCAAGGTTATTGAAACAATCAAGCACACAACACCCAAAACCATCGTGTAAAAGCCAAGAATGCCCGACATGGTCACGCTGAACCGGCCGAAGGGTGTGACAGGAAGCGCAACCGGAAGTTTACCAATCAGAATCCCGGCGCGGTCGAGCCCGAGTGTGCCCGCGACCCGACCATGCGGGCCGATCACCGCGGAAATGCCGGAATTGGTGTCCACGACGATCGGAAGTCCCTCCTCCACCGCCCGCAGGCGGGTGGTTGCAAAATCCTGGTACGGGCCGGTTGTGTCACCGAACCAGGCGTTGTCGCTAATGTTCAGCAACCAGGCGGGACGATCCTTGGGATCCGTGATGATGCCCGGGAAGATCGACTCGTAGCAAATCAGCGGTCCGACCGATGGAATGCCGGGCACATGCAATGTGCGCGGACCAGGGCCAGGCGTGAATCCGCCGCCGGGCGTGACCTTTAGCGGAATCCAGGCTGGCGTGTACTCGCCGAATGGCACCAGCTTCCACTTGTCATACCACGCTACGGCCGGCCCTTTTCCTTCCACGGCGACCAGCGAGTTGCGCATGCTGCCATCAGCCGCCAGGCGGAACGAGCCGGCAAGGACGGGCGTGTTGCCGGCCACGGCCGCAATCGCGGCGCGCGCCGCGGCGTCGGTCTGCAGCAGAGCGGGGCTCGCCGTCTCGGGCCAGACGACAATGTTCGGTCCCTTGCCCGCCTTGTCCAAGGCTTCGCGGGTCAGCGCAAGGTCACGCCGCCAGCGGGCCTGCAGGGCGGGCTGGGTGAAGCTTCCCGGGACCGCGAAATCGGGCTGGAGCAATGCAACGGTGTATCTGGTCAGCGGCGCGGGGCCCGCAGAGGTGCGCGCGAAGCCGAAGCCGGCCCAGAGAGCCAGCAGCACCGCACTCGCCGCCCAGCCGCGCCGTCCGAGCAACGGCAGCCCGGCGGCGAGCGCCGTCAGCAGGGTCAGGAGAAAAATGCCGCCGATCGCGGCGGGCTGGATCATCGCAAGGCCCAGCCTGCCGGCAAAAGCCCAGTCGGCTCCCCAATAGTTCCAGGGGAACCCGGTGAACAGGAATTCCTGCGCAAGATTGGATAGCACCAGCGCCCCCGCGAAGAGCAGCACGGCAGCGAGGCGGCCCGCCTGGTTGCGTTGCGGCACGGCAAAGACGGCAAGGGCCGGCAGGATCATGTAGAACGCGGTTGCGAAAGCGAGCGCCGGCGCGGCAAAGGGCACCGCCCACCAGAAATTCGATGCCATGATCAGCATCGGCTCGGTCACCCAGAACAGGCCGAGCAGGTTGAAGCCGAAGCCGAAGCACCAACCGAGCCAGGCGGCGCGGCGCCAGCCGCCGGCACGGGCGAGACGGGTCAGGAGTGCCGGCACGACGAACCAGAGCACCGGCAGGAGGTAGAATGGCGGCAGCGCAACAGCGGCGAGCAGGCCCAGAGCAAAGCATTGCCAAGCCTCACCGCGCAGCCGCCTCGGCACGCGGGCGGCGAGTTGGTCGATCGGGCTCATCTACACGGCTCCTAGGCGGGGTCGGGACGGTCGAAGGCGGCGGCCACCGCGGCAAGATCGGGCGCGGTCGGGTAATCGGCCGACGCGATCGTGCCATCCTCGGGGCGAACGATCTGGCAGACCTGGATGCCGGCGGTCGCGGCGGCGGCAAGTTCGTCCGCGACATCCGAGAGAAACAGCACGTGAGCGGGCGCCACGGCCATGGACCGGGCGATGGCCGCATAGCTGGCGGCATCGCGCTTGCCGCCCATCCGCGTGTCGAAAAACCGCTCGAACAGCGCGGTCAGGCCACCATCCGGCGTGTGGCCGAGCAGCAACCTCTGCGCCTCCTCGGACCCCGAGGAATAGATGGCGAGCCGGAGTCCGCTGCCGTGCCAGGCGCGCAGAACGGGCGCGACATCCGGGTAGAGACGGCTGGTCAGCGCTCCCTCGGCAAAACCTTCGGCCCAGATCCGCCCCTGGATCAGTTTCAGCGGGCCGACCTTGGCATCGCGGTCCATCAGCGCGAGCAGTGTTTCCACTGGCGGCGCACCCGGCGCGATGGCGTCGAGTTCGGCCAGCGCCGCCGCGATCTCGGGCTCGTCGCCATGTGCCGCAACGAAACCGGCAAGCCGCGCGCGCGCATAGGGGAACAGCACATCATGGACAAAGCTGATTGGGGCGATCGTGCCCTCGATGTCGAGGAGCACGAGTTCGGGCCTTGTGGTCACGGTGAGAATGGCCGGTTCAGGCGGCAACCGGAAAGCGGGCGCTGATCTGGTCGCCGGTGAAATGCGCCACCCAGCCGGAGGTGTCGGTGAAAATCCGAAGCGCGATGAAGTCCGGCGTGGAACCGGCATCAAACCAGTGGCGGGTGTTGGCGGGGACCGAGATCAGATCGCCCTCGGTGCAGTATGCGTCGTAGACCTTGCCGTCGAGGTGCATGACGAAATGGCCGGAGCCGCGCACGAAGAAGCGGACTTCATCCTCGGTGTGGATGTGCTCGTTGAGGAACTTCTCCCGAAGGGTGCCGGCCTGCGGGTGGTCCGGCGTCATCTTGATGACGTCGGCCGAGCCGGCGCCGGTTTCGCCCATCAGCCGATCGAGATACGGGCGATACGCCTCAAGGATTTCCTCGGGCGAGGCGTCCGCCGCGATGGCGACGGGGCTTTCCCACCGCTCGAAGCGCACACCGATGGACTTGAGTTCAGCCGTCATCCGCGCCGCGTCCGACGTGGCAACCAGGGGCGCATCGGGGTTCGCGTCGTCGAAAATCCGCAGCGTGCTCATCTCATCCGTCTCCGTTCGCATTCGCAGGACAGCAGGAACTCCAGGGCTTCGAGCCGCCAGAAACAGCGCTCGACATCCTCGCCCCAGGCGTAGATGCCGTGGCCACGCAGGACATACCCAATCGGCGGCGCCGCGAAGGCGGGCGCGATTGCCGCGGCAAGCCGACGCATGTCCTGGTCGTTATCGAAAACCGGCAAGACGATCCGGGTCTCGTGGGTCGCAATGCCCGGGAAAGCCTTCAGGATCTCGTAGCCTTCAAGAACGATCCCTGGGGAATTGTCCGCGAGGGTGAGAGCGGTTGCGGCGACCGAATGGCCATGCAGCACCGCCCCGGCCGCCGGGAGCCGCTCGTAAACCTGGCAATGCAGCTGGGTTTCGGCGCTGGGCCGGTCGCCGGCGCGAAGCGGCGTGCCGTCGAGCCAGACCTCGATGATGTCGGCGGCTTCGAGCCGTCCCTTGTGAACGCCACTGCGGGTGATCGCGATGCTGTCGGCGGTGCATCGTGCCGAGAGATTGCCGGCGGACGCGGGCACCCAACCCCTGGCATCCATCCGCGCCCCGATGGCGACCAGTTCACGCGCGCGGGACGCGAGGACATCGCCGGCTTCGGCCGGCCCGGCGGCCAGGGTCACCGTCATGCCTGTGCGGTTCCGGTCAGTGCCGCGCGGTATCGGCCGGCTCGGGGGCCTTTTCGGCCGCCGGCGCGGACGAGTCGGCGATCCGGTTCTGGACGTCAGGCTCGGACTTCGCGGCCGGGGCGGGCTTCGCCGAATCGGCGTCGCTCATGTTCTGCTTGAAGGCCTTGATGCCCTTGCCGAGCTCGCCCATCAGGTTGCCGACGCGCGACCCGCCGAACAGGAGCGCGATGACGGCGATGACGATCAGCCAGTGAACGGGCGAATCGAATCCCATGTCCCGCGCCTCAGACCTTGCCCTGCCCGGCCTTCTGGCCGGCATTGGCCTCCGGCGCGCGGGTCCGCTGCTCCAGCATCGAGGCATCCTTCGCCGGCTGGTCATCGGCGATGTTGTTCTTGAACGCCTTCATGCCCTTGCCGAGCTCACCCATCAGGTTGCCGACCCGGCCCGTTCCGAACAGGAGCAGCACGACCGCCAGGACGATCAGCCAGTGCCAGATGCTCAAACCACCCATAATCCGTATCCTTCCTCGCTATGGCGATCCCCGCCAAGGGACTGGTTCCATCGGATCAGAACGATCAATGGCGGACGACAGATCGGTGGAGATCTCTCGCCCGGAGCTATCGATACCCGTCCAGTTTATGAATACTCCAAACGCCCTGCCGCGCCAATGGCCGCGAAGTCACCGATTCGTGGTCAGTCGAGCAGATACGAAAAGCGGAGCCGGCTTGCGCCGGCTCCGCTGACAGGGCCAAGGATGTCGATCGTCAGGCCTTGGCGCCGATCGGCAGGATTTCCTTGCCATGCGCGCCATTGATGATGCCTGCCGCACCGAGATAGAAGGCGAGTACCGCGGTGACGAGGCCCAGATAGCCGCCGAACTCGCCCAGCGCCGCCGCACCGAGCAGGTCGTTCAGCGCGAGCAGGATGAAGGTCGCGGTCAAAAAGCCGAAGATCAGCTGCAGGGCCTTGTTCAGCGCGAAAGTGCCGATGAACATCACGAAGCTGAAGGCGCCCCAGACCAGCAGGTACCAGCCGACCATCACCCCCGGCACGCCCTTGGCGAAGATTTCGACGAACAGCGCGAAGGACCACCAGAAAGCCCCGTACGAGCAGAACGCCACGAAGCCGAAGGTATTGCCCACTTTCATCTCGCCGAGGCCGGCCACGAACTGGGCCGAGCCGCCAAAGGCGAAGGCCATGGCGAGGACCATGCCAAGACCGGCTCCGGGGAGAAGCCCGGCATTGATCATCGACAATAGCCATGTGGTAAGCGCAAAACCGAACAGGCCCAGAGGCGCCGGGTTGAAGGTGTTCATGTCATCTCCCTAAAAATTATTGCACTCGCCGTCATTGAGCGGATGCATGCATCATCGTGCATAGCTCCCCCAAGCCGATTAACAGCTTTTCACGAGCGCGTAAACGAAACGTGCCCGCGATGTAACGGGATATGACGGATCAGATCAGTTGCTGCCGCCGAAGCCGAGGAACCCGGCACTCGGATCCGGCCGGCCAGGATCCCCGGAAATGGTCAGGGGCCTGACGGCGGGCTTTGCTTCAACCTTGTGAAAAGGCGGAGATTTCGCATGCGCCGAACCTTTGCTCGTCGTCGGCGGGACTGCGGCCACCGGCGCGGAGGCGACGGAAACGCTCATCGGATGCTCCTCTGCCCGCGCCGAGAGCAGCATGAAGGTGATGCGGTTTCGATTCAGCTCAACCGAAAGTTCGATCGGCGTTTCGCCGAGGGCGTTCCGGGCATCGAGATTGGCGCCACGGCTGACCGCTGCGCGGGCCTGCGCATAGTCGCCATGGTTGATCGCCTTGAACAGCAGCGTGGTCGGGTCGCCGCCGGTATCGGTCACCGGGCCGGCGGAAACATTACCCGCTGCCGATGCGCCCGGAAGAGCCGGCGGCGCGATCGATTGGGATTCATGGCGGGGCTGAGGGACGCCGCCGATCGGACCGAGACCGCCGGCAAGGCCGCCACCGGCCATCTGCGCCTTGGCAGGCGCGGCGAAACCAAGCCCTGCCATCAGAACGGCAAGTGCGGCTAGATGAAGCTGAGAACGATAGGTCATGGCGGGCGTGGTTCCCTCGCGGTCAGGCCGACGGTCTAGCCGATCATCGGTTGAGAAACCAGAAGCCGGCGTTCAGATAGGTCGCATACAGACACCAGGCGAGATAGGGCACCATCAATGCGGCGGCAATTCGGCTGACCGGACGAAAGACGGCAATGGTCATGACGATCAGGCCGTCGAGCACGAGTATTACGAAAAACGAGATATCCGGCCGATGAAGGGCGAAAAAGACGGGCGACCAGAGCGCGTTGGCGGCAAGCTGCCAGCCCCAGAGACGTAGTGCGCGACGCTGGCGGGTCAGGATGTCCGGGCCACGCCAGATCAGCCAGGCGGCGACCGCCATGGCGATGTAGAGCAGCGTCCATACCGGGCCGAACACCCAATCGGGTGGCGTGCCCGGGGGATGCGGCAGGACATCGTACCAGCTGTGCACATTGGGCACTGTGGCCGTGCCGCCGACCGCACCAACCAGAAGCGCCAGCGCGAGAAACCCCAGCAGCGCCAGGATCTGGGCGCCGGAGGTACGGTGCTGTTCGGGGCGTTCGGGCAGGCGGAAGACACGCACTCCTTTCCGATGAAAGTTTAGGTAAATCCCGGCCGGGTGAAAAGGGACCCGATCGAGATTTCCGGCCGGCTACGTATGCTTAACGGTCTTGCGAGAGCGGCGCCCGAGCCTCGGCAAGGATGGCCAATGCTGCGGCGCCACCGGCGCGCGACGCGGCCTCAAGCGCGCGATAGGCCGCCAGAACGGCGTCACCAAGCTCCGTGAGCTGGGCTCCGCCGCCCGCCACCCCCCCCTTTGCTGCGAGGATCAACGGGGCATGGAAGGTGGAGTTCATCGACTCGGCCAGTTGCCAGGCACGCTTGTAGCTCATCCCCATGCGCCGTCCGGCGGCGGCGATCGACCCGGTTTCCCGGATGAAGGCGAGAAGGTCCGCCCTACCGGGGCCGAGGAGAAGATCCTCACCCTGCACCACCCGGATGCGGAGTGTGAGCGGTTCGGTCTTTCCGTGCATCTGCATCGCCCGACTTCACCACGAAAACTGCCGCGTGCCGATATGGCGGATTGACGATATCGCTTAATGAACATATCGATAGTCCGAATTCTGGAATTACGTCCCCGAAGGAAGCAGCACATGGCGATTTCCCGACGCGCATTCACCCGGCTCGCGGGCGCGGCCGCGCTGGCGCCGGTCACCGGCCGCGCCGCGGGGCGCGCGGCAACCATCGCCTATGCGGGTTCGATGGGGCTGCTGATGGACCGGGCGCTCGGGCCCGCCTTCACGGCTGAGACCAGCGAGCGGTTTCACGGCATCGGGCGGGGCGCGTTTGGCCTCGCCCACCTCATCGCCGCGAAGACGCTGCAGGCTGACGCCTTCATTTCGATCACGAGCGGGCCGATCGAGGTGCTGCAAAAGGCCGGGCTGGTCGGGCATGCGGTGCCGGTGGCGAGCACGGCGATGGTGCTGGCCTGGTCGCCCCACTCGCGCTTCCGCAAGGATTTCGAGGCGGCCGATGCCGGAGCGCACTGGTTCGACATCCTCGAAAAGCCCGGCCTGCGCTTCGGCCGCACCGACCCGCGCACCGACCCGCAGGGCCGCAACGTGCTGTTCACCTTCGATCTCGCCCAGCGCTACTATCACAAGCCGGACCTGATCCGGCGCGTGCTCGGCAGGCCGGTGAACCCCGCGCAGATCTTCCCCGAACCATCGCTTCTCTCGCGAATCGACAGCGGCGCGGTGGATGCCACGATCGGCTACGAAAGCGGCGTGAAGTCGCTCAAGCTGCCGTTCCTCGCACTGCCCCGGCAGATCAACCTCAGCGATCCGGCGATGGTGGCGGACTGGTATTCCCGCGCCGCGATCTCGCTGACGGTAAAGGGCCGCAGGCAGACCTTGCACACGCAGCCACTCGTCTTCTATGCGTGCGTGCCGCGCAACGCCCGGAACCCGGAGGCGGGACGGGCCTTCGTTTCACTGCTGCAAAGCCGCAAGGGACAGGAACTGTTCGCACGATACGGCTACAACCCGCCGCTGGGCGGGCCGGTCTGACCGGAGCACGCCTCGGGGCCCTGCTGCGCGGCTTGGTGCTGCTGCTGCTCGCTTGCCCCTTCGCTGGTCTGTTCATCATGACCGACTGGCGCAAATTCGCCCTGTCCAGCGCGGATGGCAGATCGGTGGCGATTTCGCTGGCCTACGGGCTGGCGGCCCTGGCCGTGATTGCGGTGCTGGGAACGCCACTCGCCTACTGGCTGGCGACCGGCAAGGGACGGATGCGCGACGGGGCGCAAGTCTTCCTGCTGCTGCCGCTGCTTACCCCGCCGCTCGCGCTCGGCATCCTGCTCGCCGCATTCTACGGCCCGATCGGCCCGGTCGGCATCCTACTCGAACGGTTCGGCGGGATCATCACCAACAATCCGCCGGCGCTGCTGATCGCGGGGATCTATGCCGGCCTGCCGACCTATGTGGTCGCGGCACGCGGCGCGTTCGCCGAGATACCCGCCGAACTGGCCGAATCTGCGCTGACCCTCGGCGTCTCCCGCCGGCAGATCTTCCGCCACATCACCCTGCCGATGGCGCGCGACGGGCTCGGCGCCGCCCTCGCGCTGGCCTGGGTGCGCGGGGTGGGCGAACTCGGCATCGTGCTGATCTTCGCCTACTTCCCGCAGGGCATGCCGGTGCGCCTGTGGGTGGATCTTGAAGACGGCGGGCTTTCGGCCACATTCCCGTTGCTCTGGCTGTTCCTGCTCGCCGCCCTGCCGTTGCCGCTCTGGCTACTGCGGCGGGGCTCGAAACGCTGAGGATGATGCCGATGAAACGGCCGGTTTCGTTCGCACTGGCGCTGATGGCCCTGGCCGGAACGGCGCGCGCCAGCGGATTTTCCCTGCGATCGGGCGCGTTTCGCGATGGCGGAACCATCGCGGCCGCCCAGGTCTTCAACCGCTTCGGCTGCACTGGCGACGATGTCAGCCCCGCCCTCGCCTGGAGCGGCGCGCCAGCGGGCACGCGGAGCTACGCCGTCACGCTGTTCGATTCCGATGCCCGGCAGGGCAAAGGCTACTGGCACTGGATCGTGGCGGATATTCCGGCGCGCGTCACTTCATTGCCGGCGGGTTCCGGGAGCCGGGGCGGCGCGCTGCCGCGCGGCGCGGTTCAGGGCATCGGCAGCGGCAACATTCATGGCTACCAGGGGCCCTGCCCGCCGGTCGGCGATCCGCCGCATCACTATCATCTGACAGTCTACGCGCTGCGGGTTAACCGGCTGCCGGCGGCGGCCCTGGCGTCCTATGGCGCGCTCCGCCGGGCGCTGGCGCGGGACGCGCTGGCCAGCGCCACGATAACGGGGCTTTATGGCCGCCCGGCCAGGTGACCGGGCGGCAGCGAGCCGATCAGAACGCGGCGTCCTCGAATTCCATCATGGTCGCAGCGCCCGACCGGATCGCGGCGAGCAGCGCGCCGGTCTGCGGCAGGAGGCGTTCCATGAAGAATTTCGCGGTCTGCACCTTGGCGCGGTAGAACTGCGCGGCCTCGCCGTCCTCCCCGGCCTTGGGGGCAGCCACCGCGACCATGCGGGCCCAGACGAAGGCGAGTGACGCGAGGCCGAACAGGCGGAGATAGTCGACCGACGCCGCCCCCACCTCGTCGCGATTGGTCATCGCACCTTCCATGATGAGGCCAGTCGCTTCCTGCACATGCTCCAGCGCCTGCGACAGCGCGGGCAGGAACTCGGCGAGGGCGTCGTTATCCTGATGCGCGTCGATGAATTCGAGGACCGGATCGAGGAAGCGGGTCAGCAGTCTCCCGCCATCCTGCGGCAGCTTGCGGCCGACGAGGTCGAGCGCCTGGATGCCGTTGGTCCCCTCGTAGAGCATTGCGATCCGCGCATCGCGCACATACTGCTCGATGCCGTGATCGCGGATATAGCCATGGCCGCCATAGGTCTGCACCGCGAGCGAGGCGATCTCGAAACCGAGATCGGTGAACATCGCCTTGACCACCGGCGTCATCAGCGAGGCGAAATCGTCGGCCGCCTGCTTCGCATCACCGTCATCCGACTTCTCGAGGATTTCCAGCTCGCGCGCGACCCAGCCGGCCAGCGCCCGGCAGCCCTCGATATAGGCGCGGCTGGTCAGCAGCATCCGCCGCACATCGGGGTGGACGAGGATCGGGTCCGCCTGCTTCTCCGGCGCCTTGGTGCCGGTGAGCGAGCGGCCCTGGATGCGCTCGCGCGCATAGGCCACGGCGTTCTGATAAGCGACCTCGGCGATGCCGAGCCCCTGGATGCCGACGGAGAGACGCTCGGTGTTCATCATCTTGAACATCGCGGCGAGGCCCTTGTTCGGCTCGCCGACGAGCCAGCCGGTCGCGCCGTCGAAGCTCATCGCACAGGTGGCGGAGCCGTTCAGCCCCATCTTGTGCTCGATCGCGGTGCACTGCATGCCGTTGCGCGGGCCCAGCGTGCCATCCTCGCGCGGCAGGAACTTGGGCACCAGGAACATCGAGATGCCCTTCACTCCGGCCGGCGCGTCCGGCAGGCGGGCGAGGACGAGATGGACGATGTTTTCCGCAAGGTCGTGCTCGCCGGCACTGATGAAGATCTTGTTGCCGGTGATGCTGTAGGTGCCGTCATCGTTCGGCACCGCCTTGGTGCGGAGCATGCCGAGATCGGTGCCGCAATGCGGCTCGGTCAGGCACATCGTGCCGGTCCACTTGCCGGAGACGATGTTGGGAAGCCAGGCCTTCTTCTGCTCGTCCGACCCCGAATGCTTCAGCGCGACATAGGCGCCGTGGCTCAGCCCGGGGTAGAGGCCGAACGCGACATTGGCGGAGCAGAACATCTCCTCGACCATCATCGCCGCGGTCAGCGGCATGCCCTGCCCGCCATAATCCGGGTCAGCGGAAATCGAGGTCCAGCCGCCCTCGCAGAAAGTGTGGTACGCCTCGCGATAGCCGGTCGGCGTGCGGACGACGCCGTTTTCATAGGTGCAGCCCTCGCGGTCGCCCACCTGATTGAGCGGGAACAGCACCTCCTCGCTGATCTTCGCGGCTTCCTCCAGCACGCTGTCGATCAGTTCGGGGGTGAAGTCGGCATTGCCGGGAAGCTCGGCGATGGCGGTGCTGTCATAGAGCTCGTGCAGGACGAAGCGCATGTCCTTGAGCGGCGCCTTGTAGACGGGCATGTCGTATCTCCCTTGTCTCGGTTCAGTTGCGCAGGGGTTTGCCGGTATCCAGGATATGCTTGATCCGCGCCTGGCTTTCCTTGGTACGGAACAGGGCCATGAAGGCCTCGCGTTCGAGGTCCTTCACCGCGGCGACCGGCACCGGATCGGTCATGTCGGTATCGCCGCCGGTGAGCACGCGGGCAAGGTGGGACGATACCGTCACGTCATGCGGGGTGGCGACTCCCTTCTTGCGGAATTCGTCCACCGCCATGCCGAGGGCGACGCGGCCGGAAGCGCCCGGCAGTTGAAGCGTTTCCGGCTCGGCGGGCGCATATCCCGCCACCATGGCGAGCGCCCGGGCCTTGGCGTCGGCCAGCACGCGCTCGCGGTTCATGGTGATGCCATCGCCGGGGCGGAGGAATTTCAGCTCCTTCGCCTCGGCGGCCGAGGTCGCGACCTTTGCCGTGGAAATCATCTCGAAGACCTTCGAGACGGCGGGCATCGGGCCGCGTGGCGCATCCTTCGCGCCCTGCCAGCGCGCCAGCATCGTGGCACAGCCACCCCAGCCCGGCACAAGGCCAACGCCGACCTCGACAAGCCCCATATAGGTCTCGGCATGGGCCTGAACGGCGTCGCAATGCAGCAGGATCTCGCAGCCGCCGCCCAGCGCCCGGCCGGCCGGCGCGCCCACCACCGGGAACGGCGCCTCGCGTAGCGCCTGCAACGCCTTCTGCCCCTCCTTCACCGTGCCCTCGATCTTGCCCCACATGCGCAGATTAGCGGCGAACATGGCGAGGCCGAGATTGGCGCCGACCGAGAAATTCTCCTTGCCCGGCCCGGCGCGCAGGTTCTCGCTGTAGATCACCATCGCCTTGTAGGATTTCTGCACGAGCGCGATGGCCTTGCCGAGAAGAGCGAGAATGTCGCCATCGATCGAGTTCATGATCGAATGGAACTCGACGCAGAGCACGCCGTCGCCGATGTCCCAGACCGAGGCGGACTTGTTCGAGAGCACCGGCTTGCGGCCGCGCTTCGCATCCTCGAGCAGCAGCACGCCGGGGGCGCGCTCGACGGCCCGGTAGCCGCCATCGGGCATGAAGCGGAGCAGCGTGGCGCCGTCCTCGCGGTAGAATGCGCCCTTGCCGAGTTTGGCGAGCAGCGGCGGGATCGGCTCGTCGAGGTCGGCGAGGTGCGACGAAACCCAGTCGGCGCCGAGCCGGTCGATCAGCTCGAACGGACCGTATTTCCACGTGTAGCCCAACCGCATCGCGGCATCGACGGCGGCGATATCGTCACCGATCTCCGGAATGAGCGAGGCTGCATAGGCAAGCACGCGGCCAAGCACGCCCCAGGCATAGCGCCCGTATTTCGACTTCGCGCCGACCAGGCGCTTGAGATCCTTCTTGGCGTCCTTCACCTCGGCAATGTCCGGGCGGATGGAGGGCCGCCATTCCAGCCGGCCCTGCGCCGCCGCGGCGAGCGAGAGGGTCTCCTTCACGCGATCCTTGCCGCGCCCGGCCGAGCGGTAGAAGCCGCCCTTCCCCTTCTTGCCGGTATAGCCCTCGGCGATCATGGTCGCGAGGAACGGCGCCTCGCGATTCATCATGTGGAACGCGTCGGTTTTCGGCAGCAGCCGGGCGAGCGAGGCATTGACGTGCGGGCCGAGATCGATGCCCACCAGGTCCATCAGGCCGAACACGCCGGTCGAGGGAAAGCCCATCGGCTTGCCCATGATCGCATCCGCTTCCTCGATCTCGATCCCCATTTCGAGTGCGAGCACGAGGGCCGTCTGGATCCAGTACGTGCCGATCCGGTTGGCGATGAAGCCCGGCGTGTCGCGGCAGGGAATCACCGACTTGCCGAGCACGACGTCGCAGAATTCGGTGATGCGGGCGATGGCGTCCGCACTCGTCGCCGGGCCGGTGACCAGTTCGAGCAGCCGCATGTAGCGGGGCGGATTGAAGAAGTGGGTGATGACGAAATTCGGGCGGAGGCTCTCCGGCATGTCCGTCATCAGTTCGGCAAGCGGAATGGTGGAGGTGTTGGACGACACCACCGAACCGGGCTTGCGCACCTCCGCGAGGCGCCGATAGAGCGCCTGCTTGATGTCGAGCCGCTCGATCACCGCCTCGACGATCCAGTCGCAGTCGGCGAGGGCAGCGAAATCGTCCTCGGTATTGCCGGGCGTGATCAGCCGCGCGGCGCGGGAGGACATTAGCGGCGCCGGCTGGGTCTTCTTCAGCCGCTCGATCGCTCGCCGGGCGATGGCGTTGCGGTCATCACCCTCCTTCGGCACGATGTCGAGCAGGCGGACCTTGATGCCGGCATTGGCGATCTGGGCGGCGATCGCGGCCCCCATCACGCCGGCGCCGATGACGGCGACGGATTGGATGGCACCCATCAGAGCGCCTCCAGAACCGTCGCGATACCCTGCCCGCCGCCGATGCACTGGGTCGCGAGGGCGAATTTGCCGCCTTCGCGCTGGAGCAGCTGCGCCGCCTTGCCGGTGATGCGGGCACCCGTCGCCCCGAGCGGATGGCCAAGCGCGATGGCCCCGCCATCGAGATTGACGCGCGCCGGATCGAGACCGAGTTCGCCGATGCAGGCGAGCGCCTGGGAGGCAAAGGCCTCGTTGAGTTCGACCACGTCGAGCGCCGAGGCCTCGATGCCGGCGCGAGCGAGCGCCTTGCGCGAGGCGGCGACCGGGCCCATGCCCATGATGTCCGGCGCGCAGCCGGCCACGGCAACCGAGCGAATGCGCGCGAGCGGCGCGAGGCCGTGCTTCGCGGCATAATCCTCCGAGCAGACCAGCACGGCGGAGGCGCCATCGGTCAGCGGCGAGGAGGTTCCGGCGGTGACCGTACCCTCGGCATCGAAGGCTGGCTTCAGCCCGGCCAGGGCTTCACGCGAGGCATCGTGGCGGATGCAGCCGTCCTCCGACACCATGGCGCCCGAAAGCGAGATCGGCACGATCTCGCCGGCCAGTTTCCCCGCCTTCTGCGCCGCCGCCGCCTTGATATGGCTGGCGAGGGCGAATTCCTCCTGCGCCTCGCGTGGAATCTGCCAGCGTTTCGCGACGTTCTCGGCCGTGTCGCCCATGCCCATGTAGGCGGCCGGCATCTTGGCGAAGAGGGTCGGCGACGGCATCGGGTTGAACCCGCCCATCGGCACCCTGGTCATGCTCTCGACGCCCGCGGCGATGAAAGCCTCTCCCGCGCCCATCGCGATGGCGCCCGCCGCCATGTGGATCGAATACATCGACGAGCCGCAGAACCGGTTCACCGTCGCCCCGGCAACGCTGATCGGCAGGTCGGCCATCAGCCCGATCAGACGGGCGACATTCAGCCCCTGCTCGGCCTCCGGAAAGGCACAGCCGACGATGAGATCCTCGACGTCGCCCGCCGCGATGCCGCTGCGGTTCACCAGTTCGCGAACGACGGCGGCGGCCATCTCGTCGGGCCGGACCCGCGAAAGCCCCCCTTTCCGCGCAAGGGCGAATGGCGAGCGGGCATAGGCGGCGATGACGGCGCTTGGCATGGGCAAAGGACTCCTGTTCTCTGTCTATTTGGCGGCCTGCTTCAGGGCATTTTCGGACTGGCGCTCGATATCCGCCAGTTCGGCGAGGCTCTGCTCGAGCGCCGCACGCTGTTCCTGAAGCTTGGCGATACGCTTTCGCACGCCGGCAAGCAGCTGGCGCAACTGGGTATGCTGGGTAGGATCGACGTCATAGAGGTCGAGGTAGTCCTTGATCTCACGCAGCGAGAATCCAAGGCGCTTGCCGCGCAGGATCAGCATGAGCCGCGCGCGGTCACGCGAGGTGTAGACGCGGGTAGTGCCGGCGCGACTTGGATTTACCAGCCCCTTGTCTTCATAGAACCGGATGGTTCGCGCGGTCACGCCCAGCTGGCGGGCGAGCTGGCTGACCGAGTAGAGCGCGTTGCCGTGCTGTCCCGCAGCCTCGTCCTCACGTTGGTGACGTTCGTGCAGCGCCGCCATCGCGGGGCCAGTGCTTGTTCGAGTGGTCATTGGTCGTCCTGTCGAATTATAAAAGCCGGATGGGGACAATACCATAAATGACCGATTCCCGTCGTTAACGATAAGCGAATGATCATTACGTATAGGGCATGCACGGTAATATGTCGAGCCATATCTCGGGCCCGAATGCGAAATTTGCCGCGCAAACGGAAGCGGGTCCGGGTTCAACGTATTGAAATTTGCGGCACGGTGGCCCGCTGGCGGCAATCGCAACGGCCCGGCGACGGGCCTTCGGTCACGAAAATGTCAGATGCGCGGCGAGTTTGGTCTGCCGAGCACAACAGTCCCGCAGGCCGGCCACTCGCCGCAGATCGTCTGGTCAGGAGGAATGGGCGCGGTGACCACCGACCACCAGCCGAACCGATCTAGATCGGATGTGGCGTTCCATCTCACCGGCATGACGAGTCTCCTTGTCCGGCAGGGCGCGGGATCACGCTCCTGCCGGCTCTCGCCTCGAGTCGTACAGCCGCAATCAACCGAATTCGGTAGGACAAGGCGGGTCTGGTCCATTGGGTGCCTGCAATTTTGCAGACATCTCCTTTTGGTCGATCAGCACGTACGGTCGCGCAATAAAAAACGGGGCCCCGGAGGGGCCCCGCCTTTCGTCGCGCCGGACCGTGAGGTCAGACGGCCTTGAGGTTTGTCGCCGCTGCCTTGCCGCGTTCCTGCGTCACCTCGTAGGAAATCTTCTGCCCTTCGTTGAGGCCGCGCATGCCGGCCGCCTGAACTGCAGTGATGTGGACGAAAACGTCCTTGCCGCCATCCTGCGGCACGATGAAGCCGAAGCCCTTCGTGGTGTTGAACCACTTGACAGTGCCGATCGCCATTGTCGCGTCGTCGCTCCTAAGACAGACCCACCGTGCGACCGCCGCACGGCTCCAGAGGGACAACCGGGTTTTGGACGTCTTGGCCGTACGGAAACCCGTCTCGTGCAACAAGGCAAGCCAAAGTCGATTGCGCGTTTAATGACGCAGAAACCGCAGGAACTGTCAACGCGAATAAGTCTCCTCCTGTCGGGTTTCAGAAAGATTTCGTAAATCATGCGTTTAAATTCGATAAAGCGCATATCGGCGCAGACTGATTGCCTTCCATCCACCTGCGCGGGATAGTTGTGCGCATGATTCAAAGGGAGATCGATACATGACCAGCGCCACCGTTCTTGAGACGGTTTCGACCCAGAAATGTTTTGGCGGCATGCAGGGCGTTTATCGGCATGAGGCAAAGGAGACCGGCTGCACAATGCGATTCGCCGTTTTCCTGCCGCCGCAGGCCGCGGCGGGAACGGTTCCTGCGCTCTATTATCTGGCCGGGCTGACCTGCACCGAGGAGAATTTCACGGTGAAGGCCGGGGCGCAGCGCGTGGCCGCGGAACTCGGCATCGCCCTGATCGCGCCGGATACCTCCCCGCGAGGCCTCGGTTATCCTGGCGAGGACGACGCCTATGA
The DNA here is from genome assembly GCF_000724705.2 of Acidiphilium sp. JA12-A1. NCBI lineage: Bacteria > Pseudomonadati > Pseudomonadota > Alphaproteobacteria > Acetobacterales > Acidocellaceae > Acidiphilium > Acidiphilium sp. JA12-A1. The sequence continues at coordinate 157,422 of NZ_JFHO01000004.1, read as the reverse complement.
TTTCGGCACCGGCGCCGGTTTCTATGTCGATGCGACGGAAACGCCGTGGCGGGACGGCTACCGGATGTATTCCTACATCACGAGGGAACTCCCTGCCCTCATCAACGCGTCCTTTCCGGTCGATCCCGCGCGCGTGGGCATTTTCGGCCATTCGATGGGTGGGCATGGCGCGCTGACGATCGCGCTGAAGAACCCTGGCGCCTACCGCTCGGTCTCGGCCTTCGCGCCGATCGTCTCGCCGATGCGCTGCCCCTGGGGTGAAAAGGCGCTGACCGGCTATCTCGGCGTCGACCGTGCGAACTGGCGCGCCTATGACGCGACGGCGCTGATCGAGGACCGCGGCTGGGCAGGGCCGGCCATCCTCGTCGACCAGGGCACCGCCGATCCGTTTCTCGAACGCGAGCTGAAACCGGAACTGCTCCGCGAGGCCTGCGCGGCGAAGGGCGTGAAGCTCGATCTGCGGATGCAGGAGGGGTACGACCACTCCTACTTCTTCATCGAGACCTTCGTGGAAGACCATCTGCGCCATCACGCCCGCCATCTCTGACAGGCGGCGACGCTGCCCGGATCCGGCTCAGACGGTCAGGATCCGGCGCAGCAGTTCGACATCCTCGGCGAAATCGGGATCGGCCTCGATCAGTTCGGTCACCTTGGAGACCGCGTGCATGACGGTGGTATGGTCGCGGTTGCCGAATTTCCGGCCGATCTCGGGCAGGCTGCGGCTGGTCAGCTGCTTGGCGAGATACATGGCGATCTGCCGAGGCCGGGCGATGTTGCGCGCGCGCCGGGCGGAGGACATCTCGCTGACCCGGATATTGTAATGCTCGGCGACCTGCTTCTGGATCTCCTCGATCGTGATCTTGCGGTCATAGGCGCGGAGCAGGTCGTGCAGCACCTCATGCGCCGTCTCGAGGGTCACCGGGCGCTCGAACAGGTTGGCATGGGCGATCAGCCGGTTCAGCGCCCCTTCGAGCTCGCGGACATTGGCGGTGATCTTCTGCGCGAGGAACTCCATCACCCGCCCCGGCACGACGACGCCAGCCCGCGCGGCCTTGGCCTCCAGGATCGCGAGGCGCAGCTCATAGGTCGTGGCATGGACATCGGCGACCATGCCGCAGCCGAGCCGCGTGCGCAGCCGATCCTCGATGCCGGACAGGTCCGACGGCGACTTGTCGGCCGAGACGATGATCTGCTTGCCGGAATCGACCAGCGCATTGAAGGTGTGGAAGAATTCCTCCTGCGTGCCATCCTTGCCGATCAGGAACTGCAGGTCGTCCACCATCAGCACATCGACGCTGCGCAACTCGTTCTTGAATTCGATGGTCGATTGCCGGCGCAGGGCGCTGACGAATTTGTGCATGAACTTCTCGGCCGACATGTAGGCGACCGTGACCTCGTCCGAGCGCTGCGACAGTTCCCAGGCAATCGCGTGCATCAGATGGGTCTTGCCGAGACCGACACCGCCGTAGAGGAACAGCGGATTGAACCCCGGCGACGCGTGCCCGTCGGCGACGCGGCGCGCGCAGGCATAGGCGAATTCGTTCGGCTTGCCGACCACGAATGTATCAAAGGTGAAGCGCGGGTCGAGCGGCGCGCTCATGTCCGGGCGTTCCTCGGCCTCGCGGCGCGCCGCGGCGGCGGGCCGCGCGATCGCGGTCTTCGGCTCCACCTCGGCGAGGTCGGGCGCGCGCTCGCTGGTGCCGGCCGGCCGGGTCCGGATATCCACGCGCCGTACCGCCGGGTTCTCGGCCTGCCAGAACGCGGTCAGCAGGTTGCCATATTCCTTGTTCACCCAGTCACGCAGGAAGCGGGTCGGCAGCATGACAGTCACTTCATCGCCGTCGAGCCCATGCAGCACGGCTTGCCGCAACCAGTTGCGGTACTCGACCTCGCCGATTTCTTCCTGAAGTCGGCCGCGAACACGGCTCCACTGGTGCGCCAGTTCATCCTGGCTGATTTCACCGCGCGTGCGTCCCGGAGACCGGGTTTCGAGCCCCTGTTCCTGCCAAGTTTGCGTGTCCAAGCGCACCGCTCCCCGTCCTGCCATCGTCCCAGCTCAACCGAATAGCGATTTCCGCCATACGGCCGCACAACCCCGCTCCCGCAATCGACGGTTGAAAAAACCCTCGACCAGGCAAGCTTTCGTCATTTGATCGTCATCTTGAGGCCCAAAACTAGGCCAAGTCCGGCACCCTGCGCAAGACCCAACAGGTTCGATTTTTTGCTGATATAATGTGCATCTTTAAAAATTTGCCCATTAAATCAGATGATTGACCAACCCATTTGAAGTGAGGGAATATCATTCCACGGTAAAATCTCGAAAACATCTCACAAGCAAAAGTTGCAGCGACATTATATTCGCTGTTGCGAGACGCTATCACAATAAAACCGAACCGGGACAAACGAGCGCGGGCGGCCGCAAGGAACAGCCGCCAAGACACTCGAATTGTTACGATTGTATGACGCGCCAGCGAGGCGCGCAACAGACCTCAGGCCGAAGCCGAAAGGGCCTTCACACGCGCCGACAGGCGGGACAGCTTGCGCGAAGCCGTGTTGGCCTTCAACACACCCTTCGTTACGGCGCGCTGCAGTTCGGGCTGCGCGGCAATGAATGCCGTCCGCGCCTCGATGTGATTGCCCGTCGCGATCGCCTCCTCCACCTTGCGGATAAAGCTGTGCACGCGCGACCGACGGGCCTTGTTGCGAGCGGTGCGCACAAGGGTCTGACGGATGCGCTTCTGCGCCGATGCGATGTTGGCCATGGGCGAACTGTCTCTTCCTGTAAACGGAACAAAAACCACAGGCCGCAGCGAAATTTGCCGCGGCCCGTGTGGGAGAGTGCTTATCGCCGCGTGAAGCGGGCGTCAAGCATCAAGACGCGAAGCCGCTGCCCTTGCCGCTCATAGGCATCCGGGCAAGTCACTTGTAGCGGACGGCGGCCCTGCCGAGCGACCGGACCGCGCTCAATCCGCCGACGCCTCATTTCAGCGCCGCCAGCGCCCGATCAAGGTCATCAATCAGGTCGGCGACATCCTCGAGCCCCACCGAGAAGCGGATCGTGCCGCCATTGATCCCGAGGCGCGCCCGCTCGGCCGGCGCGATGCGCGAATGGGTGGTGGTTTCCGGGTGCGTCACCATCGATTTCGAGTCACCGAGATTGTTGGAAATCGCAATGAGCTCGAGCGCGTTCATGAAGCGGAACGCCGCGTCCTTGCCGCCGTCGAGTTCAAAGGTCACGAGTGTGCCGCCGGCACTCATCTGCTGCCTTGCGAGATCGACCTGCGGATGATCGGCCCGGAAAGGGTAGAGCGCGCGGATGACCTGCCGCTGGCCGGCAAGATGGTCGGCGATGGCCGCGGCCGAACGCGAGGCCTGGCCGACGCGGAGCGCCATTGTCTCCAGCCCCTTCAGGATCACCCAGGCATTGAACGGCGAGATCGCCGGGCCGGTATTGCGGGTGAAGGGCTGGAGCGTGTTGTCGATCCAGTCCTTGCTGCCAAGCACGGCGCCGCCGAGCACGCGGCCCTGGCCGTCCATGTGCTTCGTCGCGGAATAGACCACCACATCAGCGCCGAATTCAAGCGGCCGCTGCAGCAGCGGGGTCGCGAAAACGTTATCGACCACCACGATCGCGCCGGCCTTGTGAGCAAGATCCGCCACGGCCCGCATGTCGATGATCTCGAGCATCGGATTCGACGGGGTTTCGAGCAGCACCAGCGCCGCTCCCGGCGCCAGCGCGGCCTCCCACGCCGCAAGGTCGCCGCCATCGACGAAGACGCTCTCGATCCCGTAGCGCGGCAGCAGCGTGGAGACGATCCACGAGCACGAGCCGAACAGCGCGCGCGAGGCGACCACGCGGTCTCCCGCCTTGAGATGGGCGAGCAGGGCGGCATTGACCGCGGCCATTCCCGTCGCCGTGGCACGGCAGGCTTCCGCCCCCTCCAGGGTCGCGAGCCGGGCCTCCAGCATGCTCACGGTCGGGTTGCCGAAGCGTGAATACTGATAATGGGAGATCTCACCCTTGAAGGTCGCTTCCGCCTGCTCGGCATTATCGTAGACGAAGCCGGAGGTGAGGTAGAGCGCTTCGGCGTTCTCGGCGAAGTTGGACCTGACCTGGCCAGCATGAACCAGGTTGGTCGCGGGACGATAGATGCGTGAGGTCATGTTCCGTCTATATCCTGCCCGCGCCGGACGGCAACCCACACCGGCAGAACGCTGTCGCGCGGCCCTTCGCCGGCGGCAGGCGGGCCGCCCCGATCAGCCCGCCAGGGCGGCGGCGCCAGAGAGCGACGTATCCCCCAGCCAGCGGCCAAGTGCTGGAACCAGCCGAGCCGCGGGCTGAAAGCCTTCGGTCACGAGGGCATACTCGTGTTCGGTGCCGGAACTCGCGATGAGGGTGGGAAACCCGGTGATGCCGGCCTGCTGGGTAATCGCAAAATCCTGCCAGGTTTCGGCACCGAGTTCGTCGGAACAGAGCGTATCGCGGAACTGGTTCGCGTTGAAGCCGAGCCGTGCTGCGATTCCGGCAAGCACAACCGGATTCGTGACGTCCTCGTTCCCGGTGTAGAAAGCACGCTGGATGGCGGCGAGAAGGTCGAATGCATCCGCCATCGAGCGGCGACGGGCCACCACCAGCGCACGGCAAGCCGGCTCGGTGTCGTAGACGAAGCGGGCGCGGTCGAAAAACGAGAAATCGAAAGGCTGACCAGACGCGTTCCGCACATGCTCCCAATGCCCGCGGGTGCGGGCCTTGGCGGCCTCGTCCATCGGCTCGGTCGTGCCGGGCCGCAGCCCGCCAACGATCAGACGAACCGGCAGGCGTTCGCCATACCTCCCGCGGATGGCGTTGATCACCGGCGCGAAACCCCAGCACCAGGAGCACATAGGGTCTGCAAAGTAGACGAGATGCGGTTGAGTCATCATGTTGGCTGGCTTCTAGTGCGGTCCCGAGACACGTTGTTTTGTAGCAAACGTTACATTATATCATGGTGGACGATGATTCAAACCAGTACAGCTGCCCGATGCCGCGCCCACGCAGTCTGACAAACGAAGACCTGCTCGATCGGGCCATCCCGATCTTTCTCGGCAAGGGCTATGCCGGGGCTTCGTTGCGCGACCTGACAGAGGCCACGGGGCTCAGTGCCGCTGCGCTTTATCATCGGTATGGCGACAAGAACGGCCTGTTCCGCGCCGCTATCGACCGTTATGCCGATGACATGATGGTGCCGCTTCTTGAACGGTTTGCCGCCGAAGACGATCCGATCGCGGCGATCGCCGGGCTTCTCGCGCATCTGAGCCATGTTTCGGCGCAGGACCCGCATCGGATGGGGTGCCTGCTGGTCAACAGCGCGATGGATGGCGGACCGATTTCGGCTGAGGCCCGCGCTCAGGTCCATGCCCGGCTGAGCCAGCTGGAAGCATTCTTTCGCGATCGGCTTGAACACGCACGGGACCAGGGGCGCCTGCCCGCCGGGATCGAACCTCCGGCGCAGGCGGAACTCCTCCTCGCGACCGTTCTCGCCTTGCGCACCCTGGCGCGCCTCGATCCAGACCCCGGCCGGCTCGACCGGCTGGTCGCCGACGCGATGAGCCGCCTTCATCCCGGCGGATCCGGGACTCCATGAGCGGTCTTCACTGCCGGACCACGCCGAACGGCCGCCAGACCGCGATCCTGCTCGAAGAGGCCGGGCTCGATTTCCGGATCGAGCCGCGAGCGCGGCATCGGCACCCCCTCGACGATTTTCCCAACCTGAAGCGCCGGTTCACGGCAATTGCCGCGCGGCGCGCCTGCGATCTGGCGCAGACGATCAACAACACGCCGACCGTATCCGCGACACGCGGGCGCACTCGTTCGGCCCGCGGGCAAGGAGGCCCTGATGCGTGAACCCCTGAAGCTCTACGATCTCGCCGGCGCCGACGAACGCGTCCGGTTCAGCCCGAATTGCTGGCGCACCCGCTTCGCGCTGGCGCACAAGGGCCTGCCCTGCGAGACCGTGGTCTGGCGCTTCATGGAAAAGGACGCCATCGCCTTCTCCGGCCAGGGCAAGGTGCCCGTGCTGGTCGATGGCACCCGCCACGTGCATGACAGCTGGACCATCGCTCTTTATCTCGAGGATACCTATCCCGACCGGCCGAGCCTGTTCGGCGGCGCTGCCGGCCGCGGCCTCGCCCGCTTCGTCAACCAGTGGACCAGCGAGGTGCTTCATCCCGCCATTGCGAAGGTGGTCCTGCCCGACCTCGTCGACATCCTGCACGAGGGCGACCGCGACTATTACCGCTCGACGCGCGAGGCCGCGTTCGGCACGACGGTCGGGGCGCTGCGGGCGGCGCGCGAGGACAACGTGAACGCGCTCCGTACCACATTGCGGCCGTTGCGCAGCACGCTGGCGGACCAGAAATTTCTCGCCGGCGACGCCCCGAACTATGCCGACCATGTCGCCTTCAGCGCCTTCCTCTGGGCGCACGCCTCGTCCCCGGTGAAGATCCTCGCCGCCGATGACACGCTGCACGCCTGGTGCGGGCGCATGTTCGACGCCTATGACGGCCTGGCTCGGCTCCTGCCAGTCGCCGCCTGAACGGGAGGAAGCCGATGTCCGCCATCGAGGGTATCCGCGCCTGCGTGTTCGACGCCTATGGCACGCTCTTCGATTTCGGCTCCGCCGTCACCCGCTGTCCGGATGTGCCGGATGACCGCCGCGCGGCGCTGGTGACACTCTGGCGGGACAAGCAGCTGCAATACACCTGGCTGCGCAGCCTGCAGAACCTCTACACCGATTTCGAGACCGTCACCGCCGACGCGCTCGATTTCGCGCTGGAGGCGACCGGCCTCGCCGACCCCAAGCGGCGCGCCGCGCTGCTGGCTCTCTACCGCATCGTCTCGGCCTATCCGGAGGTCAAGGCGACGCTGGGCACACTGAAGGCGAAGGGGATTGCTACGGCGATACTCTCGAACGGCACCCCGGCGATGCTCGCCGCCGCCATCGCCCATGCCGGGCTCGGCGACGTGCTCGACCATGTGCTGTCGGTCGAGGCGGTCGGCGTGTTTAAGACCGATCCGCGCGTCTACCAGTTGGTGCCGGCGCGGCTCGGGGTCCAGCGCAAGGAAGTCTGCTTTGTTTCCTCGAATGGCTGGGATGCCTACGGTGCCTCGGCCTTCGGCTTCCGCGTCGCCTGGTGCAACCGGGCGCGGCAGCCGGCGGAGCGGCTGCCTGGCGCGCCCGATGCGGCGATCAGCGATCTCTCGGCCCTGCCCGGCCTGCTCGGCCTCGGCTAAGCCGGCGCGCTTGCGCCGCCCGATCCGGCGGCATAATGATCTGGATAGGAATCGGTGGCCCGCAAGGGCTGAAACGGGAACGCAGAAGGGCGAGATCGTGCCCCGGCTGCGGCTGCCCCCGCAACTGTGAGCGGCGAGGCGCGTTCATCCCGGCCATTGCGAGGCGGCGCAGACCGTCCGCGAGAAGGCCGAACGCGCCCATGACCCGCGAGCCAGGAGACCGGCCGGTCCCGAGACCATGCGCGCGCGTCCGGGCGGGGTGAACCGGGTGCGAAGGGTGAAGTCCCGAAGCCTTCGGTCGCCCTGATGGCAACACCCGCCTCGCCGGGTGCCGGACCGGAGTTTTTCCATGCGCGAGTTCGCGCGACACATCTTTTTCGTCCCCCTCGCTTTGTGCGGGGCGCTCGTCGGCGCCCGCGCCCAGAGCGCACGGCTTCCCGCCGGCACCGTGCCGATCGAGACCGTCACCGCCTCCTATGTGCGGACACCCATTGCCGACACCCCCGCATCGGTCACGGTCATCACGGCGGCGCAACTTCGCCGGCGCGGCGTGACGACCCTGGCCCAGGCGCTCGAGGCGGTTCCCGGCCTGAACGTTGTGCAATCGGGTGGGCCGGGCGCGCAGACCTCCGTCTTCATCGACGGCACGAATTCCGAAGACGTGCTGGTGCTGCGCGACGGCGTGCCGGTAAACGATCCCTCGGTGGCCAACGGCGCGTTCAATTTCGGCAATTCCGGCATCGGCGATATTGCGCGGATCGTGGTGGTCAGCGGCCCGATGTCCAGCCTCTACGGCTCGGGCGCGATCGGCGGCGTCATCAACCTGATCAGCAAGCGCGGGCACGGCGCGCCGCATGTCGATTACGACCTCGCCGGCGGCTTTCCCGGCCAGGGTGAAGGCAGCGTCACACTCTCCGGCCAGAGCGGCAAATTCGATTACGCGATCACCGGCTCAGTCATCGAGCAAGCCGGGTTCGACGCGACGGCGCGGCGCCTCGCCGTCTACGCCGCGCATCGCGATCCGTTCCGCTACAAGCTCGGCGCCATCAATCTCGGCTACACGCCGGTCGCCGGCACGCGGATCTCGCTGATCGTCCGCGCGCGGCAGACCGGGAGCCAATATCCCGATCTCGGCTATCCGATCTTCGACGATCCCTATGAAAACAGCTTCGATTCGAATGTCTTTTTCCGCTTCGGCGTGAAGTCGCACCTGTTCGACAACCGGCTGATCACCGAACTCGACATCGCCCACATCCAGGACGACCGCCGCTACCTGACTTTGCTCGATCCCGCCGACCCCAACCAGTTCGCCGGCGACAGCGGCTATCGCGGCGATCGCACTGTGATCCAGTGGAACAACGTGATCCGCCTGCCGGATTTTGGCCCGATGACCGACCCGACGCTCGTCGCCGGCATCGAGACCACACACGATACGGCGGTCGAAAACTACAACGCCAGCTTTGGCGGCTATCCCTACCTCCAGAGCCTCGCTGCCTCGCAATCCACCACCGCGGGGCATTTCGGCGCGCAGGCCACCATAGCGCGCCACCTGTCGGTGCAGGGCGCTGTCCGTGCGGATTCGGTCAGCGGCTACGGCACCGTGGTGACGGAGCGCGGCGGCCTCGTGCTCGCCGCACCCGCAATCGACACGCGGCTGAAAGCCTCGGCGGGCAGCGGCTTTCTCGCCCCCTCGCTCTACGACCTGCACGGCATCGACAGCTACGGCTATCACGGCAACCCGAACCTCCACCCCGAACACTCGGTTGGCTATCGGTTCGGCTTCGAGACCGTGCTGCCCGCCTTCGGCATGCCCGAAGCGATCACGCTGCGGATGAGCTATTTCCACCAGGACATCTCGAACCTGTTCGAGTACACCTCCCTGCCTGACGGCACCAGCACGGAGGAAAACGTCGCCCGCGCCCGGATTCACGGCATCGAGGCGGGCATCGGCTTCGCGCCGGCCCCCTGGCTCTCCGGCCAGATCGACTATACCCGCACCATCGCCCGCGATGCTGCGACCGGCACCGCCCTCCTGCGTCGGCCGGAAAACGCCGGATCGCTCACCCTCTCGATCCGCCCAATCCCGGCGCTGTCGATCGAGCCCGCCATCCGCTATGTCGGCCGCTTCTCGGATTTCCTCTACGCCAATTCCGGCTATCCGATCACCTCCGGCAATCCGAGCGGCGTCGGCCTCGCCCAGCCCGGCACGATCGTCAATCTCGCGGTGAACTACCGGATCAGCCGCGCGCTCACCCTCTTCGCGATCGGTCGCAACCTTACCAACTCGGCATTCGAACCCGTGAATGGATTGCAGATTCCGGGGCAGAACTTCCTTTTCGGCTTGCGGGGAACCATCGGCGGCTGAACCTTTGCTCACCGCATAAGACATATTCATGAAATACATATGCTGCGGCGCACAAAATTCTTGAACGGGAAAGCGATTCCGCCATATAGTGCGACGCAGCAAACGATCAGTCGTTTGTCTGCTTTCTTGGACGTTTCCTCCCTAAACTTGGCGGCCTCGTGGCCGCCATTTTTTTTTGCGGCAGTTGCCGGCGACGCGGTGGAGGAGCCAAAAAACACTTGCCTTCGCTCACGAGCTGTTTACCTTGCGCATGGCAGCTATCTCACAAAAGCAAGAAGGACGGGACCAATGGCACTATCAAGGCGCAAAGCTCTGCGTGGAGCGGCGGGAACATTCATCCTCGCCTCGGCAAGTCCCATCGCCCTGGCGGCGGACAAGGTCTATCACATCGGGATTACGCTGCCCCTGACCGGCGCAGATGCCGAGGCCGCGCACCTCATTCTTCACGGCGCACAGCTCGCCATCAAGCTCGCCAACCAGAGCGGCGAACTCGGCGACATCCGCCTCGAGCCGATGATCCTGAACAACGCGACCGCGACTGCCGGCCAGTACGACCCGGCCCAGGCCGCCACCAACGCGCGCAAACTGGCCGGCACGCGCACGGTGCTTGCCAATGTCGGCCCCGAGATGAGCGGCTCCGGCAAGGCGATGGCGCCGATCCTCTCGATGGCCAATCTCGCGACCATCACCCCCTCGTCCACCGCGCCCGACATCACCAATCCGGCCTATGCCGGCGAGTTCGATCCGGGCGGCAAGCCGATCTATTTCCGCACCGTGACGACCGATGCCTATCAGGGCCCGAACATGGCGAATTTCTACGCCGAGGTCCTGAAGGTGAAGAGCGTCTACATCCTCGATGACAGCGGCGCCTACGGCGTCGGCCTCGCCAACGCCTTCGAAGCCCAGGCGAAGAAGAAGGGCATCAAGGTCCTCGGCCGCGACCGGCTCGACCCCAAGGCCGCCGACTATTCCGCCGTGCTCACCAAGATTGCCGCGACCAAGACCGCCTCGCTCTATTACGGCGGCACGATGCAGGCCGGCGTGAAGCTCGTGAAGCAGAGCTACCAGATCATTCCGCACGTGATCAAAGGCGGCGGCGACGGCATCCTGAGCCCCGAAATGATGACGGCCGCCGGTTTCCCCGCCGCCGAGGGCTGGTATGGCACCAACGCCTCGCCGCATGTGGTCGATGACCCGAAGCTGGCGAACTGGGTCAAGCTCTATACGAAAACCTACGGCGTCGCGCCGGACGATTACGCCATCACCGCCTATGACGCCGCCCTCGTCGCCATCACCGGCATCAAGGCGGTGCAAAAGGCAGGCAAGCCGCTCACCGCCGCCAATGTCCGCGACGCGATCGCGACCGTGCATGTCAACGGCTTGCAGGGGCCGATCAGCTTCGACAAGTATGGCGACATGACCAGCCACATCGTTGCCGTGTTCCAGTTCCACCAGGACAAGTCCGCCCCGCTCGGGGACCTGAACAAGCAGATGCGATACGTCGGCGTGGCGCCGCAGCACTGACGCGGCGCCCATGACCGGAATGGCGGTTTTTCTCCAGCAGCTCGTCAACGGGCTGAGCCTGGGGGCGATGTACGCGCTGCTGGCACTCGGGTTCACCCTTGTCTACGGCATTCTCGAGCTGATCAATTTCGCGCATTTCAACGTCTTCATGGTGGGAGCGTTCGTTGGCCTCATCGTGCTGCAATGGTTCGGCCTGCAGGGCCAGGCGGTGGTGCTGCACGGCGCCCCGCTGGTGCTCTCGCTGCTCGCCGCCCTCGCGGTGACGATGGTGACCTCCGGCGTGCTCGGCGTCGCGATCGAGCGCTACACGCTGCGGCCGATGCGCAACGTGCGCGGGCCGATGGCGATGATCACCACGATCGGCGTCTCCTACATCCTGTTCAACGTCGTGCTGCTGCTGACCAACGCCCAGGCGCTGAACTACCCCGACCCGATGCCGAGCATCGACTACCATCTCGGCGGGGTGACGATCCGCCTCAAGGCGGTGATCATCTGGATCGTCGCGGCAGTGCTGATGTGGGGGCTGAACCTGTTCGTCAGGCGTTCGCGCCTCGGCAAGGCGATGCGCGCCGTCGCCCAGGACGCCGAGGCCGCGCGGATGATGGGTGTGGAGGTCGACCAGGTGGTGATGATCGCCTTCTTCGCCGGCTCCGCCCTGGCCGGCGCCGCCGGGATGATCTTTGGCCTGTACTACAATTTCACCCAGTACAGCATCGGCTACACCGCAGGTCTGCGCGCCTTTACCGCCGCCGTGCTCGGCGGCATCGGCAACGTGCCGGGGGCGATGGTCGGCGGCCTCCTCATCGGCCTGATCGAGACGATCGGCAGCCAGTACATCGCCGCGAAATGGGCCGATGTGATCATCTTCTCGATCCTGATCCTCACGCTGGTCTTCCGCCCGGCCGGCCTGCTCGGCGCGCAGGCGCCCAACCGCTCGTAGTCGGCGATGAAGCGCCTCGCCCTGCTCTCGCCCCGCCAGCGCCAGGCGCTGTTCGCCGCCCTGCTGATGGTGCTTCTGCTGCTGCCCTTCCTTGGCATCGGCCAGGCGAATATCGACGTCGCGGCCAATAGCTGCGCCTATGCCGCACTGGCGCTCGGGCTGAACATCGTGGTCGGTTTCACCGGCCTGCTCGATCTCGGCTACGCCGCCTTCTTCGCCATTGGCGCCTATGCCTATGGCATCCTGAACTCGTTCCAGCTCCACCCGCACTGGAGCGCGGCCTGGGCGCCGCTCGCGGCGATCGGCTTCGTCGCGAAACTCGGCGCGGGTGCGGCGGCGACGGTGCATTTCACCTTCCCCTTCTGGCTGATGCTGCCGGCCTCCGCCGTCATCGCCGCCTGTTTCGGCATGGCGTTCGGCGCGCCGACCCTGCGGCTGAAGGGCGACTATCTCGCCATCGTCACCCTCGGCTTCGGCGAGATCGTGCCGATCGTCGCGCGCAACTGGTCCTCGCTCACCAACGGCGCCGAGGGGCTGAACGGCGTCGGCCCGCCGGTGCTGTTCGGCTACCGCTTCGGCATTAACGCGACACCTTATTATTACGTCGGCCTTGGCCTCGTGCTGCTGCTGCTCTTCATCTCGCTGCGGCTGAAACCCTCGCGGATCGGCCGGGCCTGGATGGCGGTGCGCGAGGACGAGATCGCCGCCAGCGCAATGGGCGTGCACACCACGCGGCTGAAGCTGCTCGCCTTCGCCATGGGCGCCGGGTTCGCCGGCATGACCGGCACGTTCTACATCGCCAAGCTGCAGACCGCGACGCCGGACATGTTCGACCTGCCGGTCTCGATCATGGTGCTGGTGATGATCGTGCTTGGCGGCCTCGCGAGCGTCTGGGGCGCCATTCTCGGCGCGGTGCTGCTCGAACTGCTGCAGGCCTGGTTCCTGCCCGCCCTGTCCGGCTGGGTGCAGGGGCTCGGCAACGCGATCCATTCGCCTTTCCTGCAAAATCTCGAGCTCACCTCGGCCTCGGAACTGATCTTCGGCATCATTCTGGTGACCATGATGCTCTACCGGCGCGACGGCCTCGTTCCGGTCGGCCGGAACGAGGTGCGGCTGAGCTATGAGCAGCAGGACGCCGCCGTCTCCCGCGGCGCCGCCCCGGCCGTGGCCAGGCTGCGCGCCGGGCTCGCCGAAGCCACCGCCGACGCACGGCCCGCCGCGCTCGAAATCCGCGACCTCACCGTGAAATTCGGCGGGCTGACCGCGCTGAAATCGGTCTCGCTCGATGTCCCGCCCGGCAGCATCGTCGCCGTGATCGGGCCCAACGGCTCGGGCAAATCCACCCTGTTCAACAGCATCACCGGCCTCGTGAAACCCTCCGCCGGCGTAGTGCGCTTCGCCGGGCGCGACCTGCTTGGCCTGCGGCCAGACCAGGTGCTGCGCGCCGGCGTCGCCCGCACCTTCCAGAACATCCGCCTGTTCCCCAACCTCACGGTGATGGAAAACGTGCTGATCGGCCAGCACACGCATCTCTCCTCCGGCGCGGCCGGGGCGGTGCTCGGCCTGCCCCGCGTGCGCGCCGAGGAACGCGAAGCGCGCGAATTCGTGCTCGAACTGCTGGCGATGTTCGGCAACCGCCTGGTGCCGCGGATCGACCAAGGCGTGGCGCAACTCTCCTACGCCAATCGCCGCCGTGTCGAGATCGCCCGCGCGCTCGCCTCCCGCCCGCGCCTGCTGATGCTCGACGAGCCGACGGCGGGCATGAACCCGGCGGAAAGCCTCGAACTCGCCGAACAGATCGCCGCCTTCCGCGATTTCGGCCTCACTGTCCTGCTGGTGGAGCACAAGCTCGATGTCGTCACCCGCCTCGCCGACAACGTGATCGTCCTCGACCATGGCGAGAAACTCGCCGAGGGACGGGCCGACGAGGTGCGGCGGAACGAGGCGGTGATCGAGGCCTATATCGGCCGGGGCGTGGTCGATGCCTGAGGAAACCCTGCTCGAATTCGCCGGTGTGCACACCCATTACGGCGACCTGCACGTGCTCAAGGGCGTCGACTATTCGGTCGCGCCGGACGACATCGTGGTGCTGCTCGGCGGCAATGCCAGCGGCAAGTCGACCACGATGAAGACGATCATGGGCACGGTCACCCCTTCCCAAGGCGAGGTGCGCTTCCGCGGCGCGCCGATCAACCGGCTCAGCACCTCGGAGCGGGTCAGGCGCGGCATCGCCCCGGTGCTGGAGGCGCGGCGACTGTTCCCGCGCATGACGGTCTACGAGAATCTCGAAATGGGCGCCTATACGCGCAAGCGCGGCCCGAAATTCGACGAGGATCTCGAACGTGTCTATGAGCTGTTCCCCCGCGTGAAGGAACGCCGCCACCAGCTCGCCGGCACGCTGTCGGGCGGCGAGCAACAGATGGTCGCGATCGGCCGCGCATTGATGGCCCGCCCGGCGCTGATCTGCATGGACGAACCCTCGATGGGCCTCTCGCCGCGCTTCGTCGAGATCGTGTTCGGCATCATCCAGACCATCAACCGCCAGGGTGTGGCCATCTTCATGGTCGAGCAGAACGCCCACATGGCGCTGCAAATCGCCAGCCGCGGCTACGTGCTGCAGACCGGGCGGGTCGTGCTCTCAGGCCCCGCCGCAGACCTCGCCGCCAACCCGGCGATCCGGGAGGCCTATCTCGGCGAACTGCAGGTGGAGGAAAACTAGCCCGGCAGCGGCACGTTCACGCCGAAGATCTGCAGGAGCAGAATGACGTTGAGTCCGAGGATCACGATGGCGCCACCGATCGCGGCGATGGCGGTGATCCCGCGCACCGCGAGCGCGCCCATCAGCGCCCGCCGTGTGGAAAACCACAGCAATGCCAGCATCGGCACCGGCAGCGCCAGGCTCAGCACCACCTGGCTGAGCACCAGCGCTCGTGTCGGGTTCACGCCGAGGCCGATCACCACGAAGCCGGGGATCATGGTCAGCGCCCGGCGAAGCCAGATCGGGATCGAAAACCCGACAAATCCCTGCATCACCATCTGCCCCGCCAGCGTGCCCACTACGGAGGACGACACGCCGGAGGCCAGCAGCGAGATCAGGAAGATCACGGCGGCACCGGCGCCGAGCAGCGGCGAGAGCGTGCGATAGGCCTCGCCGATCTCGGCGATCCCCTGATGCGCCGGATGGAAGGCGCCGGCGGCCATCGCCACCATCGCCATGTTCACCAGCCCGGCGACCCCGAGCGCCGCGAGCACCTCGATATTGGAATAACGCACCAGCCGCCGGCGCTGCGCCGCATCCTGCGGCGCCACCCGCGCGCCGGAGAGGCCGGAATGCAGGAACAGCGCGTGCGGCATTACCGTGGCGCCGACGATGCCGACCGCGATCGTCAGCGCCTCGGCATCCGGCAGGGAGGGCAGCACCGTATGCAGCGCTGCCTGCCGCCAGTGAACCGGCACGATCAGCAACTCGGCGAGATAGCAGAGCGCGATGACGCCCACGAGCGCGCCGATCACCAGTTCCATCGGCCGAAAGCCGCGCCGGTCGAGGAGCAAAATACCGTAGGTCACGATCCCTGTAATCGCCATGCCCGCCATCAGCGGCAAATGCGCGAGCAGCGCTATGCCGATGGCACCGCCAAGAAATTCGGCAAGATCGGTCGCCATGGCGGCGATCTCGCTGATGATCCACATCGGGATGGTCAGCGCCGGCGGCAGCGTGTCGCGGCAGAGTTCGGCGAGATTCCGCCCGGTGACGATCCCGAGCCGGGCGGACAGGCCCTGGAACAGCATCGCGATCAGGCTGGCGAGCAGCACGACCCAGAGCAGGTCATAGCCATAGCGCGCGCCCGCCTGGATGTTCGTCGCGAAATTGCCGGGATCCATATACGCGATCGAGGCGACGACCGCGGGCCCGGCAAAGATCAGCGGGTTACGCCATCCGGCGCGCCCGGCCAGCCGGTCCGCGACGGCGCGTGCCGTTCGTTCGCTCAGCCCAGGCCGGGAAACAAGGTCGCTCACCGCAATCGAAGCCCACCCATGAAAATGTAGCCAAGGCTATATATAGGGCAGCAGGCAAAATTTTGAAGAGGCGTGCGTTCGCGCGAGCGCCCTTAAACAAAGCGCCGGCCGGAGCAAAACTCCGGCCGGCGCCGTGTCGGGATTTTTCTGAAAATCAGTCCTAATTGCGCTCCGGCCGGTGTCGGGACCGGCCGGCTCGGCTCACTCGGTCTTCAGGAAGTCGAGCAGCTTGTCGATGGCGCCCTGCTTGTCGAGCCCCTCGAGCGCGCCGTATTCGGCGGCAAGCCGGTCGAGCGCCTGCTCGAAGATCTGCCGTTCGGAGAAGCTCTGGTCCGGCTGGCCGGCATTGCGGTGCAGGTCGCGCACCACCTCGGCAATCGCCATCGGGTCGCCGGAATTGATCTTCGCCTCGTATTCCTGCGCCCGGCGCGACCACATGGTGCGCTTCACCCGGGCGCGGCCCTTGAGGGTGGCGAGCACCTCGTCGAACTGCTTGCGGCTGGAGAGCTTGCGCAGACCCGCCGTGCGCGCCTTGTTTACCGGCACACGCAGCGTCATGCGGTTCTCATCGAAGGTGATGTGGATCAGTTCCAGCTTCTGTCCGGCAATCTCCTCGGCGGCGATGCGCTCCACCTTGCCCACGCCATGGGTCGGGTAGACGACGTGATCGCCGGGCTTGAAGGTCTCGGCCTTGGCGATCGCGCGCTGCGGCAGCACGGGGCGCGGCCCTGGCGGCGGCAGGGTGTCGCGTTCGGCTTCGGCGGGCTGGGGGGCGGTCTGGGCGGTATTCGGGCTGGCCATATCGGGCTGTGAGTCCTTCTCGGTCTTGGCCGCCTGGGGTTCGGCGGCGGTTCTGGCGGCGCGGCGCGGCGCCGGGCTGTCGGACGGCGAGCCGGACGCGGCGGCGGCCTTCATGGCCGTCTTCGCGCGGGTCGTCGCCTTGGCACTGCTTCTGACGTCCGCACCGGCTCCGGCCGGATCGGTTGAAGCGGGTCGTTTCATGCTGAACCTCGATAGCGAAGCGATCGGGGGCGCGTTGCGCCACTCAAGCGCCGGCGGGGATGCCGGATCAACATTCATACCACAAATCCGCCCCGGCGTGAACGCCGGCGGCGCGGACGGCTTCAGTCCTTGTGCGGTTCAGGCGAGAACAGTTCGGCCTTGCCGTCGCGATCCTTCCACTCATCGGCATCCGCCGGCGGCGTGCCCTTGCGGGTCATGTTCGGCCAGAGGGTGGCAAATTCGCGGTTCTTCTCGATCCAGGCGGATGCCTTGCCGTCCGAATCCGGCACGATCGCCTCGGCCGGGCATTCCGGTTCGCACACGCCGCAGTCGATGCATTCGTCCGGATGGATCACCAGCATGTTCTCGCCTGCGTAGAAGCAGTCGACCGGACAGACCTCGACGCAGTCCATGTACTTGCACTTGATGCAGTTTTCGGTGACCACATAGGTCATCGGGCACTCCTGAGCATGGGATGGATCGACCGGCGATATGCCCCCAACGGCCGGCCAGCGCAAGGCGCCAGCCCGCATCAGTCCTCTGCAACAACCTCGTAGAGCCGGCGCGCCTCGGCGGCCGGGCCGCGCCGCGCGCCGAGCGCGACCACGCGCACGACCTGAACGCCCTGCGGCAGGGCGAGGGTCAGCACATCACCGGGGCGCAGCCGCGCGTGTGGCTTTTCGGTGATCTGGCGGTTGATCCGCACCCCGCCGGCCGCGACCAGTCGCGCCGCAACGCCGCGGGTTTTGACGAAGCGCGCATGGAACAGGAACTTGTCAAGCCGCTGCCAGGCGGCATCCTCGCCGCCCAAAGGCTCAGGAGGCGGCACGCCGCAGCGCGGCCAGCGCCGCGAACGGATGATCGGGATTGGGCGGCGGAGCCGGGCGTGCGGCCTTGCGCGGTGGCGGCGCCGGCCCGCGCCTCGGGCGCCGCAGTTCGACCATCGGCGGGCGCGGCGGGCCGAACATGCCCGGCTCCATCGCCTCGCCGGGAATGAGCCGCAGGCCGAGGCCGCGCAGCACCGCCGGCAGATCCTCGTGGCCCACGCCCAGCCGCGGGGCAAGCATCTGCGGCGCCGGCGCCGGCCGGCGGCGCGCCGCATGGCGCAGTTCGCCGGCCAGCCGCTCGGCGATATCGAGCCGGATCGCCCGCGGACCGGCCGCTACCCAGCCGAGATAGGCCGCGAGCCCCGCCGGCCAGTCCGGCGCCGGAAGCGAGACAAGACCCGGCGCCGGCAGGTCCGGCAGCGTCCGGCGGTGCCAGGCGGACCACAGCATGGCACGCAGCGCCGCCGCCCGCGGCTTCAGCAGTGCCGGCATGTAGAGCGCGAAGGCGCCATCCCGCACGCCGATCCGGCGCAGCTTCGCCCGCAGCTCGCCCTCGGCCCCGCCCGGCACCAGCACGCCGGCCTGCTCGGTCAGCCGGTGCAGCACGCCGCGCAGCGCCGGGTCCGCCTCGGCGGCCTTCGCCGCGACGAAGAGCGGCGCCAGCCCCTCGGCGATCACGCCATCGACGAAGCGGGCCAGCCGCGCGCGCACGGCCTCGCGCTGCGATCCGTCGAGAAACTCGCTGTCAATCACCTCGACCGCCGGCGCCAGCAGCGTGGCACCGCGCCGCAGCCGGGCGACGGGCGTTCCCTGCCAGGCGATCACGCCCGCCGGCCCCAGCGCGAAATCGCCATCCGCCGCCGCCTCCAGCCGGGCGACGCGGCGCGGCATCTCGCCGGCCAGGGCGCGCCGCGCCGCCCGCAGCACGATCCGCTTGTCTGCCCCGCCCACCGAGGCGTCCGGCTCGAAGCGGAATCCGTCGATCCGCCCGACCGGATGCCCCTCGACCACCACATCGCCCGCCCGCGTCACGGCGGAAAGCAGCTCGGCGGTCTCGGCCTGTTCCAGCCGCCGGGTCAGCCGCGCCGCCCGGCGATCGACGAAGCGGGCCATCAGCTTCTCGTGGAGCGCGTCCGAGAGCAGGTCCTCCGCCTCGCGCGCGCGGCCCTGCCAGTGCGCGGCATCGCGCACCCAGTCGGCACGGGCGGCGATATAGGCCCAGATCCGCACCTCGGTCAGCCGCTGCATCAGCGTATCGATATCGCCGTCGGTACGGCCGAGCCCGCCGATCTGCCCGGCTACCCAGTCCTGCGGCAACCCGCCATCGCGCAGCAGATGGGTGAAGACCCGCGCGCAGAGCCGCGTGTGATGGTCGGTGGCGAGCTTGCGGAAATCCGGAATCTGGCACGCCTCCCAGAGCAGCCGCACGGCCCGGCGGCCACGCGCGGCCTCGCGGATCGCCGGGTCATGCGCCAGCGCCGACAGCACCAGAACGTCGGACGCATCGTTGCCGCGCACGAGCCCGGCGCGGTCGGGCGGCGCGAGCAGGCTGGCCAGCAGCGCGTCGGGCGAGGCGAAATCCAGCGCCGCGTTTCGCCAGGCGAGCTGTTCCAGCGGCTCGAAGGCATGCGCCTCGACGGCGCCGACCAGTTCCTCGGTTAGTGGCGGGCAGGTGCCGGTGGTGCCGAACGTGCCATCGCGCATTCCCCGCCCGGCGCGGCCGGCGATCTGCGCCACCTCGCTCGCGGTGAGCAGGCGCGGGCGGTGTCCGTCGAATTTCGACAGCCCGGCAAAGGCGACATGGTCGACATCCATGTTCAACCCCATGCCGATCGCATCGGTCGCGACGAGGAAATCGACTTCCTTTTCCTGATACAGCGCCACCTGTGCGTTGCGCGTGCGCGGCGAGAGCCGTCCCATGACCACCGCGCAGCCGCCGCGCCGGGTGCGCACCGCCTCGGCGATCGCGTAGACCTCGGCGGCCGAGAAGGCGACGATGGCCGAGCGCGGCGGCAGGCGGGAAAGCTTGGCGGGCCCCGCATGCGACAGCTGCGACAGCCGCGGCCGCGTCTCGATCTCGGCCTCGGGCACGAGGCGGCGGAGCAGCCGGCGGATCGTCTCGGCGCCGAGGAACATGGTCTCCACCATGCCGCGCGCGTGCAGCAGCCGGTCGGTGAAGACGTGGCCGCGATCCGGATCGGCGCAAAGCTGGATTTCGTCCACCGCGACGAATTCCACCTTCCGGTCCAGCGGCATGGCCTCGACGGTGCAGCTGAACCAGCGCGCCTCGGCCGGCACGATCTTTTCCTCGCCGGTGATCAGCGCGACATGCCGCGCGCCCTTCGCGGCCACCATCCGGTCGTAATTCTCGCGCGCGAGCAAACGGAGCGGAAAGCCGATGATGCCGGAGGAATGGGCCAGCAGCCGTTCGATGGCGAGATGGGTCTTGCCCGTGTTGGTCGGGCCAAGCACCGCCTTCACACGCGGGGCGAATCCGGACATGCCGCAAGTGTGGCGCTTCCGCCGCCAAATGCAAGGCGCGCCGCCGCGCCAGGTGATTGCAGAAGTGACGCACCTCCCCTATCTCGCACGGCGCAATCCGACCTTCCCGCAAGGGATTTTGCCGAGAGGAACTTCAGATGAACACCGCAACCGCGACCGACCGTCCGTTCGACGCCGAAGTGGGCCGCCTGCTCGATCTGGTGGTTCATTCGCTCTACTCCGAACGCGAGATCTTTCTCCGCGAACTCGTCGCCAACGCCGCCGACGCGACCGACCGGCGCCGCTTCCTCGCCCTGTCGGACGAGAGCCTGGCACTGCCCGAGGGCGCTGCCATCCGCATCAGCATCGACAAGCCGGCGCGAACCATCACCATTGCCGATGACGGCATCGGCATGACGGCGGAAGACCTGGCGAGCCATCTCGGCACCATCGCCCGCTCCGGCACCAGGGCCTTCACCGTGTCCCTCGCCGAGGCCAAGCCCGAGGACCGGCCGAACCTGATCGGCCAGTTCGGCGTCGGCTTCTATTCCGCCTTCATGGTGGCCGACCGCGTCGAGGTGACCTCCCTCCGCGCCGGCACCGATGCCGCGCACAAATGGTCCTCCGAGGGCACCGGCGGCTACCGCATCGAGGCCGCCACCCGCGAGACCCCGGGCACCGACATCGTGCTCCACGTCAAGTCCGATGCCGACGAATTCCTCGTACCCGTCCGCCTCGAGACGATCCTGCGCAAATGGGCCGACCATATCTCCGTCCCGGTCGAGATCGAGCGCGACGGCAAGTTCCAGAAGGCGAACGAGGGCACCGCGCTCTGGCGGCGGCGCAAGGCCGACATCGCCGAGAAGGACTACACCGATTTCTACCGCCATCTCGGCCACATGTTCGACGAGCCCTGGGCGACGATCCACTGGAGTGCCGAGGGCACGGTCGAATTCTCCGCCCTGCTCTTCATCCCCGGCCGCTCGCCCTTCCCGGTGACCGAGGACGACCGCGAATCCCATGTCCGCCTGCACGTGAAGCGGATGTTCATCACCGACGACGCGAAGCTCCTGCCCACCTGGCTGCGCTTCGTCGAGGGCGTGGTCGACACTGAGGATCTGCCGCTCAACGTCTCGCGCGAGATGCTGCAATCCACCCCGGTCCTCGCCCGCATCCGCAAGGCACTGGTCAACCGTGTGCTGGGCGAGCTCAAGACCCGCGCGAAGGAGGCCGAGACCTATCGCGGCTTCATCGAGCAGCATGGCCCGATGCTGAAGGAAGGCATCTATGACGACGCCGACCACCGGAACGAAATCGCCGCCCTCGCCCGCTTCCGCAGCACCCATGGCGAGGAGCTGACCTCGCTCGATGACTATGTCACGCGGATGCAGGAGGGGCAGAAGGACATCTACTACATCACCGGCGAAGACCCCGCACGCCTCTCCGCCTCGCCGCAGATCGAGGGCTTGCGGGCAAAGGGCTACGAGGTGCTGCTGCTCTCCGACCAGATCGATTTCTTCTGGCCCGAGCGGCTCGGCACTTATGAGGGGCACAAGCTCGTCCATGCCGGCCAGGCCCGCGAGATGTTCGACGTCGCGGAGACGCCGGAGGCGCTCAAGGCACTGATCGACGCGCTGAAATCCGCCCTTGGCGAGCAGGTCGGCGAGGTCCGCGCCTCGACCCGCCTGACCGACAGCCCCGCCGCCCTCGCCGCCGGCGAGGCGCAGCCCGACCTCGCCTTGCAACGCCTGCTGCGCCGCGCCGGCCGACCGAGCTTCGCGCCGCCGCCGGCTCTTGAACTCAACCCCGCGCACCGGCTGATCGAGAGGCTCGTCGCCCGTGCCGCCGCCGGCGAGGCGATGGACGACTGGGCGGCCCTGCTGCTCGACCTCGCCCGCATCCAGGATGGCGAATCCCCGGTCGATCCCGCCCGCTTCGCCCGCCTGGTGGCGGACAGGATGACCGGCACGCCCGGCTGAGGCATAGCGGCGCCGGTCTGCTTGGGCCGGCGCCCTCCCCTACCGATCCAGCGCCACAACTCCGGCGGACGCTTCCCGCCGCACCCGTTCCGCCTCGCGCAGCAGGCGGAGAAAATTGCCGCCCCAGATCTTCTCCAGCGCCGGGCGGTCGTAGCCGCGGCGCACCAGTTCCGCCGTCAGCGCCGGGGTTTCCGCCGCGTTCATGTAGCCGGCAACGCCGCCGCCACCATCGAAATCGGTGCCGATACCGACATGCTCGACCCCGATCCGGCGCACGACATAGTCGACATGATCGGCGATCGCCTCCACCCCGATCTCGGAGGGTTTCGCGCCGCGCTTGAGAAACGCCGACACCATGGTGATCTGGATCAGCCCGCCGGTCGCGGCCAGCATGTCGAGCTGCTCGTCGTCGAGATTGCGCGGGTGGTCGCAGAGCGCCCGCGCGCAGGAATGAGTGGCGATCACCGGCGTGCGCGAGAGCCGCGCCGCCTGCATCATTGTCGATTTCGCGGCATGGCTGACATCGACGAGAATGCCGAGCTCGTTCATCCGCGCCACCGCCGCCCGCCCAAGCTCGGAAAGCCCGCCATGCAGCACCGCCGCATCGCCGAATTCGGCGCGCGGGATCGCGGCATCGGCGAGGTCGTTGTGGCCGTTATGGGTCATCGTCATGTAGCGCACGCCGCGCGCGGCAAAGTCATCGAGGGTTACGAGATCGCCGCCCAGCGCCGCTCCGTTCTCCACCACCGGCACCACGGCGAAACAGTCGTCGCGATGCGCCGCCGCAATCGCATCGGCAGTGGTGGCGAGCACGGCGCCGGGTGCGTTGCCCATCGCGGCGATCGCATCGAGCATCGCCAGCGCCCGCCCCTTCGCCGCACCATGGCCGGCGGCATCGCGCCGCCCCTGCGGCACATAGGCGGCGAAGCACACCGCCCCGACCCCGCCGCGCCGCACCTTCGGCAGATCGACGCAGCGTGGCCCGTCGCTCAGGAAATCCGGCCCCTCCGGCCAGGGGATGTCGACATGGGTATCGATGACGAGAAGATCGGCGAGGTCCTGATGTGTCATGCCCCAACCTCGCCGCACCCGGCGCGCGCGGTCAAGCCCCGGCGCCGCTCAGCCGAGGCCGAACAGCCCGTAGAGCCGCAGGCTGGGCGGCCAGGCGCGGCCGATCGGGCCATGCAGCGCGAACAGCAGGAGAATGAGCACCGCCAGCACCCCGGCCGAAACCATCCACTGCACCCGCAGCGACGGCCAGGGCACAGCCGGCGCCCGGGCCGCAGAGACCAGCGCCGAATCGGGGACCGCGAGCAGGGCCGGCGCGGACATCGCCCGCGACGCCTCCGTTTCGCCTCCCTCCGGTTCGCCTCCTTCAGGGTCGGACGCCTCCGGTCCGGGCGTCGCTTCGGCCGTGGGGCCGGCAGCGTCACCCACCGGCGCCGCGTCCGCCTCCGTCGCATCAGGGGCAGCGGGCGCGCCGGCCTCGTCAACCGCCGCTTCCGGCGACAGGTCCCAGACATGCCCGCACGTCGCGCACCGCACGGCGGCGGGTAGCCGCGCCGCCATCTCGGCCGGCAGCTCGTAGACAGCCTCGCATTTCGGACAGGCGGCGCGCATGACGATTTTCATGGCAGCTTCGCTCCGGCCGCGCAACCGTCCGGGCGATCGTTGCGCGCCGGTTGATCGCGGCCGGGAGGCGGGGCATTGAAGGACCATGATCCGCTTCACCCATGTCGGGCTGCGCTATGGCAAGTCGGCGGGCACCGCGTCCGTCGCGCTCGAGAACATTGATTTCGAGATCCCGGAAGGCGGGTTCCGCTGGCTCACCGGCCCGTCGGGCGCCGGTAAGACCAGCCTTCTCAAGCTGACCTATCTGGCCCTGCACCCGAGCGAGGGGCGGATCGACCTGTTCGGCACCCCCACCGCCCGGCTCGACCGGCGGGGCACCGCGCTGCTGCGCCGGCGGATCGGCGTGGTGTATCAGGATTTCCGCCTGCTCCAGCACCTCACCGCGTTCGACAACGTGGCACTGCCGCTGCGCCTCGCCCGGCGCAAGGAGGCGCAGGTCCGCGCCGATGTCACCGAACTGCTCCGCTGGGTCGGCCTGTCCGGCCGGCTCGACCACCGGCCGGACGAGATGTCCGGCGGCGAACAGCAGCGGGTCGCGATCGCCCGCGCGGTGATCGCCAAGCCCTCCCTGCTCGTCGCCGACGAACCCACCGGCAATCTCGACGACGACCAGGCCGAGCGGCTGATGCATCTCATCCGCTCGCTGAACCGGCTCGGCACCACGGTGATCGTCGCCACCCACAATCTCGGCCTGGTCGCCCGCCACCCGGCGCCGATGATCGAGCTGCAGGACGGAAGAATGACATGGCACGGCTAGGCACACCCCGGCATGGCTAGGCGGCGCCATGCCTCGCGCGCCGACCGGATCGGCCTGCGCGCCGCGATGGCGGACCGGCTGCTGCCCTTCGTGGTGGCGGCCATGTCCTTCCTCGCGGCGCTGGCGCTGGCCGGCAGCATCGCCGCCGGCACGCTGGCCACGCGCTGGCTCAGCGGCGCGCAGGGACTGATGACCATCGAGGTTTCCAACCCATCGGCGCCGGCCGCAGCCGCAGGCGCTTCACGCGTGGATGCCGTGCTCCAGCTGGTCAGGGCCATGCCGGGCCTCGCCGATGCACGCCGGCTGTCAGACACGGAATTGGCGGGCCTGCTGAAGCCATGGCTTGGGGCAGCCGCCGACGACGGCAGCCTGCCCATCGCGCTGCCAGCGATAATCGTGGTGCATGCCACAACCGGCGCTGCCGACCCCGCATCCATCGCGACGGTGCTGGACCGAGCCGCACCGGGCACTTTGGTCGATTCCGGATCGCGCTGGGCCGATCGTCTTGCGGAACTCACGGCCAGCATCCGCGCCTCCGCCGCGGCGATCCTCGTGATCGTGGCGCTGGTCGCCGCCTCGGTTGTCGCCGTCGCGGTGCGTGCCGGCCTTGCCCAGCGGCGCGAGGCCATCGAGATCATCCACGGCCTCGGAGCGCTCGATTCCGACATCGCCAACCAGTTCGCCGGCCGTGCCATGCGCCTCGCAGCGGTGGGCGGGCTGATCGGCGGACTCGCCGCGCCGCCTGTGCTGGCCTGGCTCGGCCATCTCGCCGCGGGTCTGATCATTGCGGCGCCGCCTTCGGCCGGTGGGTCCGGCGGGCTGGCGGGGCTACCGCCGCTGCTGGTCGCAACGCCGGTGATCTTCACACTTGCCGCCGCGCTGATCGGCTGGATCGCCGCGCAAGTGACCGTACGCGGCTGGCTCAGGCGGCTGACATGAGTGCTTCGGACGACATGGGCCTTGGCCGCCGCCGCCGCCCTACCCGCCGGCGCCTCGGGCTCTGGCGGTGGCCGTTGCGTGCCGTGCTCGCGCTGGTCGTCCTCTGGCTGGTCGGTTTCGCCTGGTTCCTCGGCGATATTGCCGAGGAACGCCCGATCAACCCCATGCCACATGCGGGGGGAATCGTCGTGCTTACCGGCGGGGCGGATCGGGTAAAGGCTGGCCTGGAATTGCTGATGGCAGGCGCCGCGCCGCGGCTGCTGATCTCGGGCGCCGGCAACGGGACCTATCTCGGCGATTTCACGGCTCGCGACGGGATCGACGCGAACGCCAAGGCCACCGATATCACCGTTGGCCACGCCGCCGCCACCACGCGGGGCAATGCGCGGGAAACCGCCGCCTGGGCCAGCCGGCACCATATCGGCTCGCTCGTCGTGGTGACCGCGGACTACCACATGCCCCGCGCGCTGCTCGAACTGCACCGCGCCTTGCCAGGTGTGACACTGATCCCCGAGCCGGTTCGCCCGCCGGCGATGACCAATCCGGGGCAACCCCACATGCTGAAGATCCTCGTGACCGAATTCTGCAAATACATCGTCGTGCGGCTCCGTCTCGGCGGAATCGCGGCGCACAGCATCAAGGCCCACGGCTGATGTTTCTGGCCGGCTCGCTGCTGTTCCATGCTTTCATCATCCTGTCCGGAATTACCGCCGGACTCTGGGCGCACATCATGTTGCGCGTTGCTCCCGAGAAAGTGCTTCCCTTCGGCCAGGCCTGGGCGCGGCTGGCCCTTGGCGCGCTGCGCGTGCTTTGCGGCATCAGGATCGCCTACGAAGGGCTAGAGAACATTCCGGACGGACCGGTCATCCTCGCCGCGCAGCACCAGTCTGCGCTCGACACGATGATCTGGTTCACGCGCCTGCCCAAGCCCGCCTACGTCATGAAGCAGGAACTTTCCCGCTTGCCGGTTCTCGGGCCGCTGCTCATCCCCTCGGGCCAAATCCCGCTTGACCGTGCCGGCGGCGCGAAGGCCTTGCGCGAACTCACCGAACGCGTGCGTGCCGCCGCCGCGGCCGGACGCCAGATCATCATCTTCCCCGAAGGCACCCGTGTCGCGCCAGGGACAAGGGGACATCTGCAGCCCGGCATCGTCGCGATTGCCCGCGCAACCGGTCTGCCGGTGATACCCATATCGACCGACTCGGGACTGTGCTGGGGCCGGAACGCCATCCGCAAGCACCCGGGAACGGTGCATGTGCGGGTTCATCCGCCTCTACCACCGGGGCTTGATCGAGCGACGATGCTCGGCGCCCTCGAAAATGTGTACTATCCTTCGACACCCTGTGGATAAATCTGTGCGCAATTATCGGATGAGTCTGAGGAACTTTGTGAGTATATTTTCATAAGTTATTGTTTAAAAATGAAAATCTCCTTATGTTCTCTCGGACTCGACCATGCCCTCATCAGTGGGGATAATTGCCGGCGAAAAGCCGCCGGTTTCGGCCATGAAGGCTGAATGCCTTGCCTCGCCCGGAAGGGGCCCAACCGCCGCGAAAGCCGGAATTGGTAAAATCTTCCGTTTCCCTTATGTGAATGTCTCATGTGGTTAACCGACTTCAGCACCTTGCTCGGCTCGGCGGCAGGCAGTCCGCCGCTCGAGATCACGACGATCATCCTCGGCACCTTTATTCTTGAGGATGCCGCGACCCTGCTTGCCGCGATGCAGGTCGCCGCGGGCGCCGTATCGCTGCCGATCGCTCTGGGCTCGCTCTACGCCGGCATCGTGCTCGGCGATATCGGGCTCTACTGGCTGGGCCGCCTGTCGGGACGGCATCCCTGGGCGCATCGCCTCGTGCCGCAGCGCCGACGCGACATCGGGCGGGACTGGGTAAGCGTCCGGATCATTCCCGTCGTGCTGGTCAGCCGTTTCGTTCCGGGGCTCCGGCTGCCGACCTACACCACCTGCGGCTTCCTGCGCGCTCCCTTCCTTGCCTTCGTTGCGGCGGCGATCCTCGCGACGCTGGCCTGGACGAGTCTGCTTTTCTTCATCAGCCTGAAGCTCGGCGTGCTGATGCTGCGCTATCTCGGCCCCTGGCGCTGGGCCGGATTGGCGGTTTTCGTTCTGATCCTGATCATGATAGGCAGGATCGCTGCACGGTGGC
Organism: Acidiphilium sp. JA12-A1; assembly: GCF_000724705.2. Taxonomy (NCBI): domain Bacteria; kingdom Pseudomonadati; phylum Pseudomonadota; class Alphaproteobacteria; order Acetobacterales; family Acidocellaceae; genus Acidiphilium; species Acidiphilium sp. JA12-A1. The sequence continues at coordinate 129,524 of NZ_JFHO01000004.1, read as the reverse complement.
ATGCTGGCCGGATCGGAAAGGACGCCTCATGAGCGATGTCTCCCCCGCATCGAGTCTCTCGGCGGGCCCTGCGGGGCGAAGCGGCGCCAAGCCCGTATCGTTCTTCGAGTATTGGCCGGGCTTCGTGTTTTATGCCCCGGTTGCGTTGTTCTGGGCGTTTCAGACGATCCGTCATCGCAGCGTGACCCTTCCCGCACTGACCAACCCGCGAATCGAAGCCGGCGGAATTTGCGGCGAGTCGAAGAATGATATCCTCGATCTCGCCGGCCCCGAGGCCCGGCGCTGGATTGCTCCCCATGTCGGCATCACGACCCCCGCGCATCCGGGCGGCGACCTCGCCATGGCCGAGGCCGCGATGAACGAGGCGGGCCTCGCCTATCCCGTGGTCGTGAAGCCGGACATGAGTTGCAACGGTGCCGGTGTGCGCCTCGTCGAGGATGGCGCCGCCCTCGCCCGCTATCTCACCGAATTCCCGCGCGCGACCCGCCTGCAGATCCAGGCGCTGGTCCCGCATGAAGGAGAGGCCGGCATCTTCTACATCCGCGAGCCCGGCGCCGCCCGCGGCCGCATCACCTCGATCACGCTGAAATACGCCCCCGTGGTCACCGGCGATGGCCGCGCCCGCATCCGCGACCTGATCGAGGCCGACCCGCGGCTGAACGCCGTTTCGTCATTGTTGCTCGCCAAACTCGGCACCGAAGCAGCGCGCGTGCCAGTGGCTGGCGAACGCGTCCGGCTTGTCTTCGTCGGCAATCACTGCCGCGGCTCTACCTTCAAGGACGGCCGGCATCTCATCACCCAGGAACTCACCGACCGGATCGACGCGATCGCGCGCGACATCCCGGATTTCCATTTCGGCCGCTTCGACCTGCGCTACGCCTCGGCCAGCGGGCTGCGCCGCGGCGAGGGCTTCACCATCATCGAGATCAACGGCGCCGGGTCCGAAGCCACCCATATCTGGGACCCGGAAACCTCGATCGTCGAGGCCTATCGGACGCAGTTCTTCCATTATGGCGCGGCGTTCCGCATCGGCGCCGCGATGCGTGCCCGTGGCGTGCCACGTTACGGGGTACGTCGGCTGTTCCAGGCCTGGCGCCGCCAGAAGGCGCTGATGGCGCTCTACCCAGCCAACGACTGACCGCAGCGCGACTTCAGCAGGGCAGGCCGAGCGCCGCCAGCGTCGCCCGGCTGTTACGCAGGAACCCCTCCACCCCGTCGGCCATCGCCTGCCGCAAGTCCTGCTCCTGATTAGGCAGCGCCGCCTCCAACCAACATTCGATGGTCGCGCGATCCGGCGTCGGAAGCGCTTGCCCCACCGTGGCGTCGCTCAACCAGTCGTGCTGCCGCAGCACCGCGAAGGCCCCCACCGCCGGCAGATTGAACGCACCGCCCAGCGCGGGCACCGCCAGCCCGATATTCCGGTTCCACGGGCCAGCCCCGATCTGCTCGGCAAACATCGCTGCGTTCAGCGCAACCGCCTGGCGGGTCATCGGCAGGCCAGGTGACGCAACCATCACCGCCTGGCCGGTGCCGACCAGCATGGCGACGAGTTCGGCCGGGTTATCGGCCGCAGGCGAGCGACCGGGTGGCCGGGCCACGTCGAGCAGTTCGCCGACCCGCGCGACGCCTTGCGCCAGCCTGGCAAACACAGGTTCATAGAACGACGCGTTCATCGTCGCCTCGCCCGACGCGGTCTGAAATTTCAGCGAGCGATGCGTACTTGGCACCGAAAGCCCAAGCGCGAGATCCTTCAGGGCCTGATCGCGCGCGCCCGTTGCAAGACGCCTTTCGCCGCGAACATAGATGTCGTGCCGCAACGGCCGGCCGAGCGTGAGGTCCTTGACCAGCTCGGTCATCGCAGGATCTTCGAACTCCCGCGCCAAATCGAGCGCCACCGGCGGCAGGACGAGCTCGACAAAATTATCCAGCAGATGGGGCGATCCCACGTAGCTGAACTTCGCCTCCGCGAACGCCTCGACGACATCCGCATGGAAGCAGGGGCGCCAGTTCGCATTCATGAATTCGTGCGCGAGATAGGCGCCTGGCTTGTCGGCTAGCGCGCGCAATATGGCCTGGGCCTTTTCGTCGGCGCGTTCCCCGTCCTGCCCCACCAGCCGGCGGACAATCTCGAAACCGCGCTCCGCCTGCCGGTCCGCCCGAAAGGCAAGGCGACGCCCCGCCTCGCGCATGAGCCGCTGCAACCCGATCATCCCGCCCCAGCCCGGCTGGACATTGTAGCTGACATGGCAAAACCCGCCCGGCACAAGCCGTTCGGCCAGCAGACGGACGATCCCCGCGCGCACCTGATCGTCCACCCAAGTCCAGACGCCATGCAGGCTTGCCGCATCCACCGGGGCAAGGTCGGCGCCATCGAACCTCGCCAGATCGGCCTCGATGAAACGGCAATTGCCGATGCCGGCACGGGCGGCCAGATCGCGCGCCGCAGCGACATGGCCCGGATTGAAGTCAATCCCGGTCACCGTCCATCCAGGATTGGTCGCGGCAAGGACGAGTGCCGTAAAGCCCCGTCCCGACCCGATATCGAGGAAATGAAAGGACTCATCCGGAGCTGCCATGCGCGCGGCGCGGCCGGTCAGCAACGCCACGAGGGCCATGAGCCGCGGCGACTGCTCCACATAATAGCCGGGGGCATAGGCGATGTCGGTCACATATCCGCTGCCCCAACTCATGCGGCTCTCCGCGCCAAAGCGGGGTCGAGCGCCGGCAAGGCCTCGATCGATCCGGCCGCGAACATCGCCTGATCGGCCTTTCGGCCCCCGCTCATCGCTGCGGCGGGTGCGGGCAGCCACCCGGTCCAGGACAGGCGTGGCGCATCGGGGCCGCCAAGCCGTAATGACGGAACGTCAGCAGGATCCAGTACAAGATTCACGGCAAAATCCACCTCCATGCCGACATACGCCCGCACCAGCGACACAAGCTCGCGCAGCAGCGGCCGGTCGGGCAGCAGCGCCGCGAAGGCAGCGCGCGACAGCGGGCCAATGCGGATAACGAAACGTGCCTGCTGGTCATAGGCCCTGGCGCCGGCGGCGCAGTCCATACCCAGGCGGTTGAACTGGCCGGGAAGCCTGCCACGCGGCATCCGGCTCTGCTCATCAGGCCCGATCCTGAGCCATGCGCCGGCAAATTCGATGATCTCGACCGGCCGTTCCAGCCAATCGCTCAGCATCGCCTCAAGCCGGCTGGCCGAACGCGGCCAGGTTGCGAAAAAACCTGCATAATGCAGGATCGAACCCCGACCCGCCGTCAGCCGGCCGACCAGGTCCGGCGAACCATAGCCGGTCAGCGCAAGCAGCGCGCGCTCAGCCGGATCGGCCGACCCATGGTCCGCTGCCCCGGTGTGCCGCGCGACCTCGGCGGCAAGATGCGGGCGATACTTTGTTCCGGCGACCGCGAAAGCCGAGATGATGCGCTGCGAGAGAAGGTCGAAGAAGGCTGCCGTCGCCGGTGAGCGGGCGCGGTTCGCGCCGGCGACGAGTTCGGTATACCAGCGGGGCAAGGGGCTCGATGCGCCCAGCAGGCCGATGAGCCGTGTCGCAATCCGGCCTCGCGGCTCGTCGGGAGCGGGCGCCTCGGCCTCATCGATTTCGGCGGCCGGATGGCCGAGGGACAGTGGGGTGGTGAAGCGTATCGCGTCGCCAGGATCGCTTCGCCCCGAGGCCAGCCAAAGCAGCCGGACCGCAGCGCCGAAACGAAAGTGCCAGGGCTCGGCAGTCAGCCGGTCGAGCACGCCGATTGGCGTCCGCCGGCGCCGGTGGCTGTCCGCCGGTCGGTTCACAGCAGCGTCCGGTAGCCGGCGCGGGGCGGAAAGCACTTCACCGGATCGATCCGCCCGCGCAAGCGCAGGGTGGTGCGGACGAAGGAATTGATCGTGCCATGCAGCGCGAGGAACCGCTCAAGAACGGCTCCGAGCAGGAACAGCCCATTGTCGTGATACGCTTTCGACTCGAATTCGAGCGCGATATCAAGCCCGCGGCAGAAACTGCCTGCCCGGCCACCCGGCACCCGGGCCGTGCCAGGCCGCGCCGTTACCGCGACCAGCGCTTCGATCGCACCGCGCGTCTCGGCGGTGCCTGCCCGGTCGTAGAGGCGCAGCACGTCACGCAACGCAGCCGCTCCTTCGGCGCCGCCGACGACCGAAAGATGGCCGAGCGACAGGTGCGAAATCAGCCGCCACGCGCCGCGTTCGGCGAGGTCCGGCCGAAGCGTCGCGCCAGGCGGCGTCAGACAGGCGATGCCCGCGATGCCGTCATGTGGCGACAATGCCGTCAGCACGGGATGGCCGCCGCCGAACGGCAGGGCCGCCGGCAGGTCGCGGTTCAGGCACATCGCCTCGACCGAAAGCACCTTGTCGCCCGGCGCATGCGCATCGAAATCGGCGCCGAACGGCGCGATAAACGTCTCGGTACCGCCCACCGCGACCGGTGCCGGCCGCCGCGCCTCCAGATACTGACCACCCACCTCGCTGTCCTCGACCCGCCCGACGCGATAGAATGGCAACCACGGCGCGGTGTTGCCGGCAGCATCGGTTTGGGTCACCGCGGTGATTCCCCACACCTCGAAGGCACCAACCCCCCTGGCATCCGGAATCACCCGATATTCCGTCTCGGTCTGGTCGAGCCGGATCGGTTCGCAGCGCTGTGGAAAGATATTGACCATCGGCGTGCAACCGAGCGCGAGATGTTCGGTGCCCAACGCTCGTTCCAGTTCGGTCATCGAGCGATCAAAATAGATGAAGATTTCGAGTCTGTTCCGATCAAGCACGAGTGTGCGCCGATCGAGACCATCGATGTCGAAAAAGCGGAACTTGTCGGAGAAGGCGAAATATTCGGTTAGCAGCCGGAATCCGGCGAAGCCGCGCGCCGGCCAGGGCAACAGCGCCTCGTCATCGGCAAAGCCGACCGGGCGCACCGAAGCCGGATCGAGCAGCACCGACGCCGGATCGCCCGGCGCCTCGGCAAGCGCGACGCCGATCACGTGCGCGGCGAGCATTTCATGCAGATGCGGCGCAATCGCCGGGCCGCCGCGGAGGAACAGGCGCAGCCGGTCCATCCCCAGCTTCGCGAAGGTCATGTCCGGCGCCATCGTCTCGACCACGATCCGCAGAACCGAGGCAGCGCCGGCGGCGAGCGGATTGGCGGGCGCCACGAAAGGCTGTCCCGAAAGGCGCGCCTGGGCAATCCGCACCGGCCATAGCGTCACCGGATAGGCGGTACGGAACCGGCAGGGATGGCCGCGAACCCGCTCGGTCTCGATCGCAAAGCCAGCGTCGATCTCCGCTCCGCCCTGCAGATCCGCCTTGGGAGTGAACTGGACGATCGCGCTCGATGGCACGGGCGCAAGGAAGCCCGGATACAGGGCGGAAAGCAGCGCATCGGTCAGTTCGGGGAACTCGTCGTCGAGCCGCTGATGCACCCTCGCTGAGAGATAGGCGACGCCGTCGAGCAGCCGCGCCACATGGGGGTCGTCGATCGCGTCGGGCGAAAGCCGCAAGCGGCCGGCGATCTTGGGGTGCGCATCCGCGAACTCGCCGGCCAGCTTGCGGATCGCCACCAGTTCGCGGTTGAAATACGGCAGCAGCCGGTCAGACACCGCCTTCCCCCTTCACCTCGATCTCGGCCGAGGTTGAGTCGACCACAGTGTTGAAACTGATCGGCTCAGGTGCCGGCTCGGCATGCAGCAGCCCCTCGATCCGCATGTAGAGCGTGGGGTCCAATGGGTTCTCGGCCTTGACGAGCGTCACCGAGACGCGGGCAAATCGCGGCTCGAACTGGCGGATCGTGCGTTCGACTTCCGCGCGGAACGCCTCGCGCGCGCCTGTGGCGCTCATGCTGCCGGCGGTATAGTCCGGCAGTCCGTAGCCTGCGATCGAGTTGCGCAGCTCTGCCAGCGCCGGCGGCAATGCACGCCAGCGGCGCTTCGCATTCAACAGCGCCTCAAGGTCGCGGCGTACCGACCGGCGCAGCATGTTGAGCGCTTCGCCGGCGGACAGCGGCCGATCCCGATCGCGATCGGGTTCATCGTCCAGCAATCGGTCGAGCAGCGACAGTTGTACCCGCGCGCCCGCGTCGCGCACCCGGTCGCTGAAGCCGATCGGGCCGCTCATCAGGAGAACACGATCTCGCCAAGCTCCATTACGGGCACGGCCGCCTCGCCGACCAGGAACTCACGCTGACCAACACCGGTCACAAGGCCGCCCTGTTCGATCCAGTCCGTCGCCCGTCCAAGCCGGAATTCGGGGGCGAGCGACGCATCGCCAGCCGCATAGGTCACCGGCATGTAGACGTCGCCATCGGGCCCGTCATGCACCGCAAGCGTCGCGCGCCGCCAGATCAGGTCGCGCGGCCGCTCCGGCGGATGAAAGGTCACCTCCGTCACGCGCGAAATCGGGATCCAGAAATATTTCCCGGTCGTGGTCAGGACTTCGAAAATCCCGCCGCAGATGTCGCTGGCATCGCGGAAATCCGCGAAGGCGCTCCCGTCGGCAGTTCCGGCCCGCGCGCCGCGTCCGGCCTCGGCTGTCTCCGCCGCGCGCCTCGCCGCCTCGGCATCGCCGTCACGCAACGCGACCAGGGCCGCCAGAAGTGCTGTTTCGACATCGCCCGGTCCGCCGAGGAACTCAGGCACTCGCCCGTCGCGATACAACTGCCGGCGCGCCGTCTCGGCACGGAGAAGCTGGCGGAATTCGGCAACAACGATGCTTGCACTCGGGTCAAGCTGGCCCGCGGCATCGAGCAGGACATCGGCGCGCTCGATATTGCCGGCGAAGACAAGGAGTTCGGCGAGCAGCACCCGCGCCGACAGATCCGACGGGCTGGACTTCACCTTCGCCGTTGCAGCCGCGATCGCATCATCGAGGCGCCCGGCACGGAACAGCGCGCCCACGCCGGAATCGTCGCTCTTTGCTGCGCCATCCGCCATGGTCTTGTCCTCCTCGAATTTTCTGATGGTGAATTATGTTATTCAATCAGGGAATGCCACGCAATGGAAGCGTCCGGGCGACATCCCGCGCTTCGGCCTGTGATCACCGTCACGCTCGCGACACGAAAAACCCACTTTCGTGCGGTGTGAACCTCATGACCGGGCAAGTCCACTAGATGGCCAGCGCACACTCTGTTACATCCGTTTCCAGTTGACCATCGGTTAAGACCGGGCCTACCATTATAAAAAATACAGGTGCCGGCAGCGCCCCTTGGAACTCATGAGACTGATTCACGACTTTTTGTGATTATTTTGGGAGATCGGACGATGAGTGGCAGTATCCACGAGAAACTCAACCGCGTACGGAAGCCGCGCGTGCACATTACCTACGATGTCGAAACCGACGGCGCGCAGATCGCACGCGAACTGCCATTCGTGATGGGCGTGATGGGCGATTTCTCCGGCGACCCGACGCAGCCGCTGAAGCCGCTGTCGGAGCGGAAATTCGTCCAGATCGACCGCGACAACTTCAACGATGTCATGGCCCGCATGGCGCCCGGCCTGAAGCTGAAGGTGGACAACACCCTGGCCGATGACGGCACGCAGATGGCGGTTGACCTGAAATTCAACAGCATCGAGGATTTCGATCCCGAGCGTGTCGTCGAGCAGGTTCCTGCCCTCAAATCCTTGCTGGAGACGCGCAACAAGCTGCGCGACCTGATGAGCAAGGCCGATCGATCGGAAGAACTTGAGTCGCTGCTTGAACAGGTTCTTCAGAATGAAGCCGAACTGAAATCGCTCTCGGGCGAACTCGGCCTCGGCAAGGAGGGCTGACCGATGTCACAGAGCCAATCCGAAACGGCGGCAGCCGGCGCAACGCAAACCGGGGAAGCCGTCTCGCTGCTCGACCAGGTCGTCGGCGCAACCAAGCAGACCGAGCCCGATCATGCCCAGGAACTCGTCAAGACGCTCGTCCAGGAAGCCCTCTCCGGCACCGTCACCTTCGACAAGAACCTCACCCGCACGATCGACCGCGCCATCGCCGCGATCGACGCGCGGATGTCCCGCCAGCTCAACGCGATCATGCACGACGCGAAATTCCTCAAGCTCGAGGGCAGCTGGCGCGGCCTGCATCACCTGGTGATGAACTCCGAGACGGGCACGTCGCTCAAGCTCAAGGTCATCAACATGTCGAAGCGGGATCTGAACAAGGATCTCACCAAGGCCGTCGAGTTCGACCAGAGCCAGCTCTTCAAGAAGATCTACGAGAACGAGTTCGGCACTCCCGGCGGCGAGCCCTATGGCGCGCTGATCGGCGACTACGAATGGTCGAACCATCCGGACGACATCGAGACTCTGCGCCTCGTCTCCAACGTCGCTGCGGCGGCCTTCGCGCCGTTCATCTCGGCGGCTGGTGCGGGCATGTTCGGCTTCCAGGACTGGACGGAACTCTCAAAGCCGCGCGACCTCGCCAAGATCTTCGACACCGCCGAATACGCGAAATGGCGCGGCTTCCGCGAAACCGAGGATGCGCGCTTCGTCTCGCTGGTGATGCCGCGCACCCTCGCCCGCGTGCCCTACGGCGCTAGCACCTCGCCGGTGGAGAGCTTCAACTACGAGGAAGCGCCGTTCGATGCGAGCGGCGCCGCCCGGCCGATGGACCATCACGACTATTGCTGGATGAACGCGGCCTACATGATGGGCGAGCGGCTGACCGCGAGCTTCGCCTCCTCGGGCTTCTGCGTCGCGATCCGCGGCGCCGAGGGCGGCGGCAAGGTCGAGAACCTGCCCTTCCACGTCTTCCAGTCCGATGACGGCGACACCGATGCGAAATGCCCGACCGAAATCGGCATCACCGACCGGCGCGAGTTCGAGCTTTCCAATCTCGGCTTCCTGCCGCTCTGCCACTACAAGAACACCGACTATGCCGTGTTCTTCGGCGCCCAGTCGGTGCAGAAGCCGAAGAAATACGACCGGCCGGACGCCACCGCTAACGCCGCGATCTCCGCTCGCCTGCCCTACATCATGGCCTCCTCCCGCTTCGCGCATTTCCTCAAGGTGATGGCGCGCGACAAGATCGGCTCCTTCATGGAGGCGAAGGACTGCGAGAATTGGCTGAACCGTTGGATCGGCAACTATGTCAACGCCAACCCCGATGCCGGCCAGGAAATGAAGGCCCGATATCCGCTGCGCGAGGCCAAGGTCGAGGTCAAGGAGATCCCGGGTAAGCCCGGCTCCTACAACGCGGTGGCCTATCTGCGTCCCTGGCTGCAGATGGAGGAACTGACGACCTCGATGCGGATGGTCGCTCGGATCCCGCAGAAGGCCTGAACCAGCAAACGAGTTCCGCAATGCTGCGAGAGGCGGTTCTCGCCGGTCACTTTTTTGGCGAGCGCCACCGTGGCGCAGCTTCGGAACTCGCCTCCTTCCTCGTGGCGAAGCCGGGCCAGGCGCTGCAAGCCTGGTTCGGCGAGGCAGCCACGCTCGATCTTCTCCGCAATCCCAAGGCGCTCGCCGCCCGGATCGATCGGGACATCGCCGCCATAGATGCCCTTCTCTCGGATCAACTCGACACGATCCTGCACAATCCGCGCCTGACCCGGCTCGAAGGCAGCTGGCGCGGGCTGTTCTGGCTGGCCTCGCATATCGAACCGGGCAGGACCATCAAGCTGCGCGTGCTGCACGCATCCTGGAGCGAAATCTGCCGCGATCTCGAACGCGCGCCGGAATTCGACCAGAGCGAGACCTTCCGCCGCATCTACGAAGACGAATTCGGCACGCCCGGCGGTGAGCCCTATGGTCTTCTGGTGATGGACTACATGATCCGCCATCGCCCATCGGCCGACTCACCGAGCGACGACGTTTCGGCACTGGCGGCGCTTTCCGCTGTCGCGGCCGCATCCTTCGCCCCGATGATTTTCAGCGCCTCACCGACACTCTTCGGCGTTGACCGGATGGAGGAACTTTCGGGCGTTGCCGATCCGGCGAGTCTGTTCACCGGACTGGAATATCGCCGTTTCCGCAATCTCGGCCTTCGCGACGACATGCGCTTCATCGGGCTCGCTCTGCCGCGCCTTCGTGCGCGCGCCCCATGGACTGACGCACCAGGCGCCCCCAGCCCCTTTCCCTATTGCGAGCGGATCGAGGACAGCGAAGACATGGTCTGGTTCGCGCCTGGCTACGCGGTGGCGTTCGTCGTTGCCCGTGCGATGGCAACCTATGAATGGCCGGCGGACATGCGCGGCTATCTCGAGGACTGGCCGGGTGGCGGCCTGTTCACCGCCGGCACCGCAGCTGTCTTCTCCGCCGACCCGTATGACGGGCTTGACCGGTTCGAACTGGAAATCGCCCTGACCGACCGGCAGGAACGCGGTCTGGTCGATGCCGGGCTCATGCCGCTAACGCCTCTTGGCTACGGTGGGGAAACGGTGATTGGTGCCGCCCGCAGCCTGCAGATGCCGCGCCGCTTCGGCGGGCCGAACACCGAGGCCGCCGATGCCAATGCCCGTCTATCCGCTCAGTTCAACACGATGATCTGCGTCTCCCGCTTCGCTCATTTCCTCAAGGTCATGGGTCGGGACATGACGGGCGCCTTTCGCACCGCAGCCGAAATCGAGCGCACGCTCGGCGACTGGCTGCGCCGCTTCACCAACAGCAACCGCGATGCCGGCCCGGAAACACGGGCACGGTACCCCCTGCTCGACGCATCGGTCCAGGTACGCGAACTGCCGGCAAAGCCGGGTTCGTTCGGATGCGTCATCCACCTCCAGCCGCAATACCAGTTGGACGACATTGCGGCCTCGTTCCGGTTGGTGACCGAGATATCGGCGCCGGGCAATCGCTGAACGGCGCCCGTACCGCCCCGGTCAGTCCGCCGGCGGCTTGATGCCGAGCGCCGTCAGCATCGCCTGGCGCACGCCGGCGTCGGCCAGAATATCCTCGATCAGTTCCGGCCAGGTGAGCCGCGCACGGCGGATCGCCTCATCGAGGGTCAGCGCAATCGGCGATTGCGGTTCGGTGCGGCGGAAGAATTCGGCGATCTCGCCAAGCTGGCGCAGCGCATCCTCACGCGTATAGGGCTTCTTCGCGGCCTGCGCCGGCGCCGGGCCGTCAACGGCGACGGCATCCTCGGCGGCTCCGGCCGCCTCCGCTCCGGCGGCTGCGTCAGCGTTCTCCGCCGCGCCGCCGGGCGCGGCCAGCGCGCCGGGCGCATATCGTTGTGAAATGGCGATGATCTGCTCGAGCACCTCCCGTACCCGCGAGGTCGGCGGTGCGTCATACCCAGCCACCTCATCGAAGGCCGCCCCCATCGCCTGCCAGGCCTCGAGTGCTGCCGCCGCGCCGCGCGCGAGCGCGGTGAAATGGCCCGTACCCGCCACCCGCGCCTGTGTCTCCAGCTGTGCGAAGGCCGGCACGCCAGCGGCGATCCGCGCCGCCTTGCGTTTCTCGTCGCCGAGCCCTGCCGTCTCCTCCGCCTGGAGATACAAGAAGACGGGCACCGGCGACCCGTCAGCGGCGTTGAATAGCGTCAGCTTGCGCAGCGGCTGGATCAGCGTGCCATCGCTTCCCGTCCCGTTCAGGCCGGCCACGGGCGCGACGCGCGTTTCCATGCCGTCCTCGTCGGGCAACGGGTAAAGCGCCTCCCAGAACCCATGGACAAGGCCCGCCATCAGCCGAGCCCCCTCGGCAAGACCGGCAAGCCCGTTCTCGCGCACCATCGCCTCGGTCATCCAGGCGGCAACCTCCAGGTCGTGCGACTTGCCGAGCGCGGTTTGCGCCAGTTGCAGCACGCTGCGCCAATGCTGTCCCGCGTCGGCCTCGAGCGTCGGATCCGAATCCGCCGCGCGCTCGGCGGCGCGCGCGTCCGAGCGCGCATCGCGCAAGCGATAGTAAATCGAGCCCGCGGTATAGTCGGCACGCAAGTCCTGCCCGACCGGCGAATCCCCTTCAATCGGGGCAAGCAAGGCGTCGATGTCGAGAATCATGACCGCGGGGCTCCACTGTGACAAAGGTCATACAATCGATGACATGCACCCTTACCCAACTGGACACAACAGCGGATACACCATACGATTGGGAAATATTCGATTATATTCACAAACAACGGCCTGCCGTGCCGAACAATGCCGGGGAGCGTCATGGCTGCTATCGATCTCAAATCTCTGATCGCCCGCCTCGACGACCACTGCCGCCGCAGCCTCGAGGCCGCAGCCGGCCTAACGCTGTCGCGAAGCCATTACAACGTCGAAATCGAACATTGGCTGCTCAAGCTCGCCGATGGCACCGACACCGACATTCCGCTTATTCTTCGACATTACGAGATCGATATCGGTCGTTTCTTGATCGATCTCAACCGCGCGCTCGACCGGATGAAGACCGGCAACGCCCGCGCCCCGGCCCTGTCACCGGAAGTCGTCGAGCTCGCGAAACAGGCTTGGCTGCTGGCATCGGTCGAACACGGGCTGAGCCGCACGCGCTCGGGTCACCTGCTTTGGGCCCTGCTGGCCGACGAGACCCTGGCCCGCCACGCCCGCGAGGCCTCCAGCCATTTCGCAAAAATCCAGCCGGACGCACTGAAGCGCGACTTCAACGCCATCACCGCCAATTCCATCGAGGCGCAGACCGCGACCCGCGCGACCGATGGCGCGCCGGCTGCGGGCGGCACCGATGACGGCACGCCCCGTCCCGGCGGCTCGGCGGCGCTGGACCAGTTCACCGAAGATCTGACCGCCCGCGCGCGCGCCGGCCGGATCGACCCGATCCTCGGCCGCGACTTCGAAATCCGCCAGGCGATCGACATCCTCACCCGCCGCCGGCAGAACAACCCGATCTTCACCGGCGAGGCAGGTGTGGGCAAGACCGCGGTGGTCGAGGGCATCGCGCTGAAGATCGCCCAGGGCGACGTGCCGGAGGCGCTGAAGAACGTCACGCTGCGCACGCTCGACATGGCGCTGCTCCAGGCCGGGGCGGGCATGAAGGGCGAGTTCGAGAACCGGCTGAAATCGGTGATCGACGAGGTGAAGGCCTCGCCGAAGCCGATCATCCTGTTCATCGACGAGGCGCACACGCTGATCGGCGCCGGCGGCCAGGCCGGCCAGAACGACGCGGCGAACCTGCTCAAGCCCGCCCTCGCCCGCGGCGAGCTGCGCACCATCGCGGCGACGACCTGGGCCGAATACAAGAAATATTTCGAGCGCGACGCCGCCCTGACCCGCCGCTTCCAGGTGGTCAAGGTCGAGGAGCCGTCCGAGGCGATGGCCACCGCGATGATCCGCGGCCTCGTCGGCACGCTCGAGAAGCACCACAAGGTCCGCATCCTCGACGAGGCGGTGAGCGAGGCCGTCAGGCTGTCGGCGCGTTATATTCCCTCACGCCAGCTGCCGGACAAGGCGATCTCGCTGATCGACACGGCCTGCGCCCGCGTTGGCATGAGCCAGGCGACCGAACCCGCCCCGATCGAGGATCGCCGCCGCCGGATCGACCTGATCGACACCGAAACCGGCATCCTCCGCCGTGAGATGGCCAGCGGCGGCGATCACGCCGCCCGCGAGGCCGAACTGATCGAGGAGCGTGCGCGGCTGGTCGCCGAACTCGCCGAGCTCGAGGCCCGCTTCGCGACCGAGAAGCAGCTCGCCGGCGACATCGCCGAGCTGCGCACCCGGCTGGAAGACGACGCGAACGCGGAGGACAAGGACGCGCTGCGCGCCAGCCTCGCCGAAAAGACCGCGGCGCTGAAGGCCTCGCAGGGCGAGAACCCGCTGATCTTCCCGGTGGTCGACGGCCAGGCCGTCGCCGAGATCGTCGAGAGCTGGACCGGCATTCCCGCCGGGCGCATGCAGTCCGACGAGATCAACACGGTGCTGAAGCTGAAGGAGGCGATGGAGCAGCGCATCGTCGGCCAGCCCCATGCGCTCGAGGCGGTCGCCCAGGCGATCCGCACCTCGCGCGCGAAACTCACCGACCCGCGCAAGCCGATCGGCGTCTTCATGATGGTCGGCACCTCCGGCACCGGCAAGACCGAAACGGCGCTTACCCTCGCCAACCTGCTCTATGGCGGCGAGCAGAACATGACCACCATCAACATGACCGAGTTCAAGGAAGAGCATAAGGTCAGCCTGCTGATGGGCAGCCCGCCCGGCTATGTCGGCTATGGCGAGGGCGGCGTGCTGACCGAGGCGGTGCGCCGGCGCCCCTATTCGGTGGTGCTGCTCGACGAGATGGAAAAGGCCCATCCCGGCGTGCAGGACGTCTTCTTCCAGGTGTTCGACAAGGGCAACATGAAGGACGGCGAGGGCCGCGACATCGACTTCAAGAACACCATCATCATCATGACGTCGAATGCCGGCACCGACCTGATCGAGAAGCTCTTCGCCGATCCCGAAACCGCGCCGGACGCCGCCGCCCTCGCCGAGGCGCTGCGGCCGGAGCTGCTGAAATATTTCAAGCCCGCCTTTCTCGGCCGCGTCACCATCGTCCCCTATTTCCCGCTCTCCGACGAGGTGATCCGCCAGATCGTGGTGCTCCAGCTCAACAAGATCGCGAAGCGCGTGCGCGAGGGCTACAAGGCCGAATTCACCTACGAGCCCGCGCTCGTCGAAACCATTGCCGCACGCTGCAAGGAATCGGCCTCGGGCGCGCGCAACGTGGAAAACATCCTCTCCCGCACGCTGCTGCCCGAACTCTCGGCCGAGGTTCTGGCCAGGCTTGCCGAAGGCGAGATGATTTCCCGCGTGACGGTGGGCACATCCGAAGACGGGATGTTCCGCTACACCATCAATCAGGCTTAACGACCAACCCAGCACCAGGAGCAGGACCAATGGCTATCTACATGAAATACGGCTCTATCAACGGCGACGTCACGACCCAGGGTTTCGAGAATTACATCGAGCTGGGGTCTTGCCAGTGGGGTGTCGGCCGCGGCATCTCGATGCAGTCGGGCAGCAAGCAGGGCCGCGAGGCAAGCCTGCCGAGCCTGTCGGAAATCACCGTCTCCAAGGATTACGACGTCGCGAGCGGCGACCTGCTGAAGGAAGCGCTGAGCGGCAACGTGCAAAATGTCGATATCGTCTTCACCCGCACCGGCACGAGCGGCTCGGGCGCGCAGCAATACATGAAGATCAGCATGAAGGATGTCATCCTCTCCGGCCTCTCGATGTCCGCGGGTGGCGACGGCAAGCCGATGGAATCGCTGTCGCTGAACTACTCGGAGATCTCCTTCACCAACAATCCGATGAAGGATGACGGCACGGCCGGCCCGCAGAGCGTGGTGAACTTCAACCTCGGCACGATGGTCATGAGCTGAACCGCTTGCCGCTGCCCGGCCTGCAAGCGCCGGGCAGCGGTTGTTGCCAAATGGAATCGGCCCTGTTCCGATTGCCTGACGGGCAGGTTCTTTCGCCCCGCCGTCCTTCTTCCCGACTGTCACCGTGGCGATCATACCCGCCGCAAGAAATCTGCCCGGCGGAATGCGGTCCAACGCGATATGGACCGGAATGCGCAGCGAAAGTCGCACCCACGAATACATTGGATCGGCGCGCGGCAGCCCCCGTGCCCCGCGCATCGGTGACCGCGATTCCCGGACCGATCGCCTCGAGTACCCGTGTGGAACCTGGCCGGGTCCGGCCATAGTGCGACGCGCACCGGCACCCCGCGGCGGATGCTTCTGAGCCCGGTTTCCTCAAAAATAGGCGGCCACCCGTCTCCGCCGCATCAGGCACACTCATCGCCGCATTGCCGGCATGGGCATGATCTCAAATCTTGCCCTGCATGCTGGCGATCATGCCCGTGCCGGCCATGTGGCAAGCCGTTGACGAAGGCATTATCGAGCAACGGGATTACTGACCGCCAGGACCGTCCAGGCGGCCCAGCGGTGCGTGTCGGAATCGAGCGCGATGCCACATAGAGAGCCAGCAGGCCGCGAGCTCCATGCGTAATGCGAAGGCGGCATCGATTGGGCGATCGAGCGCCACGGCGGCGAAACGCGGAAAACGAGGGGCTTCCATGACGTGATGTAAATATTCATGTCAGTCGCAAGTGGTTATTCCTGCGCCGGACTTTATCTCATACAAAAATAGTACTGATTCGAGCAGAGGCCCCGGCGATGGACCAGCTTTCCCTGATCAACACTTTCATCCGGGTTGCCGAGCGGGGGTCGTTTTCGGCCGTGGCCCGGGACTTCAACACGTCGCAACCGGTAATCTCCAGGCAGATCGCCGCTCTGGAGGACCAACTCGGTGTCCGGCTGATCCAGCGGACAACGCGCCGGCTGTCACTGACCGAGGACGGACAGACCTATCTCGAACATGCGAAGGCGGTCGTGGACGCCATGGACGCGGCGAATGCCAGTGTGGGCAGCGCGCGCAAGACCCCGACCGGGCAGGTCCGCCTCGGCGTGCCCACCGCCGTTGGCCTCTACCTCGCCGCCCGCCTGCCCGAATTCTTCGCCCGGCACCCGGAAATCTCGCTCGACCTGAAGATGCGCGACGGGGCATTCGACCTGATCGAGGAAGGACTCGATCTGGTGATCTCCATCGCCGAAGCGACCCAAGCCAGCGTGATCACCCGGGTTCTCGGCACGGCAACCTCGGTTCTTGTCGCCTCGCCCGCCTATGTCGCCGCGCGCGGCGCACCGGAAACCCCGCGGGATTTGCTGAAGCACGAATGCATCGTCTACACCCGGCCGGGGGCTGACCGGGAATGGCGTTTCGCGCGCGATGGGGTCGAGGAAAGCGTGAATGTGCAGGGACGGTTCCATGTCGACTCGAGCGAGGCGGTGCGCCGCGCCGCGCGCGCCGGTCTTGGAATCGCACTGCTGCCGCGCCTGACCACGATCGACGATGTCGCCGCCGGCCGTCTCATTACCGTCCTCGACGCCTTCGTGCCGATGCAGGTGAAAATCCATGCAATTCTGCCGTCACGCCGCTATGTGCCGGCACGCACCCGCGCCATCCTCGATTTCCTGCGCGAGGAATTCGAGCACACACCGTTCCTGCAGTCCACATCCGGTCTCGCCGGGGTGCCTCAGGCACCTATTTTCGACTGATGGGTCGCGGCCTGCCCATCGGGCACGGATAGTCGCATTCAGTGGCCGACCACACCCTGCCGCCGGGCCGAATGCATGAGAACGGGCTCAACCGGCCCGTAGGTCGTGGTCAGGGCCAGCGATGGCTGACCCGGCAACGCAGGCAACGCCCTTGCCAGACGAACCCCGCCGAACGCGGACCCGAAGCCGGCCAGCAGCGCAACCGCAAAGGATGCGACGGCAATCAGTTTCTGCACGATCAAACTCCGAATACTGGCAAACGACGAAGGCAGGCGGCTTGGTGCCCGCCCATGCTGCAGTGCGATATGGCGCAGCCAGCCCAAATCAGCCATGCTGATTTTCACATTTCTTTCATAATTCGACCGGATGAATTGCGCCCTCGGCGTAACCTTCAGCCGCGGCGCAGCCCCTCGACCAATGCTTCCGCCTGGGCTTGTTCAAGATCGAGAGCGCGTTCGGCAACGTCGCGGGAGAAGCCGCCGCGCGCGAGGGAAGCAAGAGCACGGTCCCTGCCGCCCTGCCCAAAGGGCGGCAGACGGCGGCGGCGCAGATAGGCACAGGCGGCGGCGAGATCGCTCGCCGGATCAGCCGGCAGCAGGCGTGCCGCCAGAGCGGCATCAACTCCCTTGCCGGCAAGATGGGCAAGCGCCGCCCGCCGCGATTTGCCCTGCCGGATCAGCCGTCGCGCGCGGGACTCGGCGAAGGCCGCGTCATCCACCGCTCCCGCACCGCGCATCGCCGCCACCACGCGAGGCACCGCTTCACGGGCCGCGCGCAACGCGGAATCGATAATCTCCGGCGCGAGTCCCGCCTCTCCCGCCGCCCTCGCCCAGCGGTCGATCCGCCGGGAAAGCACCCGGGAAAGACCGGCCTCGGTCGCCGCGAACCGCGCAAGATGGGCCAGCGCAGTTTCACGCAATGCCGCCTCATCCGGCGGCTTCGGAAGTGATTTTTCGGCCTTGCGGGCGTGGCGCTGCATGGCCCCATCCTGCCATGCAGCACGGTCAGACCGGAAGCCTGCTTGACCAGGGGCACCAGCGGGAGATAGTGCGGCGCAACAGCAAGGAGTGAATCAATGGCCAAGTCCCCCGTCCGCATCGCTGTCACCGGCGCAGCAGGGCAGATCGCCTACGCGCTCGTCTTCCGCATCGCCAGCGGCGCGCTGCTCGGCCCCGATCAGCCGGTGATCCTCCACCTTCTCGACCTGCCGCAGATGCAGGGCGCGCTCGGCGGCGTCATGATGGAGCTGGAGGACTGCGCCTTCCCCCTGCTCGCCGGCATGGTCGCGACCGATGATCCGAAGGTCGCCTTCAAGGATATCGACATCGGCTTCCTGGTCGGTGCCCGCCCGCGCGGCAAGGGCATGGAGCGCAAGGACCTGCTCGGCGCCAACGCCGAGATCTTCACGGTTCAGGGCCGCGCCCTCAACGAGGTTGCGAAGCGCTCCGCGCGCGTGCTGGTCGTCGGCAATCCGGCCAACACCAATGCCTATATCGCGATGAAATCCGCGCCTGACCTTTCGCCGGACTGCTTCTCGGCGATGATCCGGCTCGACCACAACCGCGCCGCCTCGATGCTCTCGGCCAAGGCGGGCGTCAATGTCGGTGATGTCGGCAAGCTGATCGTCTGGGGCAACCATTCCCCAACCATGTATCCGGACTACCGCTTCGCTGAAGCCGGCGGCCGCAAGCTCGCCGAAGCCATCAACGACGAGGCCTGGAACCGCGACGTCTTCATTCCCACCGTCGGCAAGCGCGGCGCCGCGGTGATTGAAGCCCGCGGCGCGTCCTCGGCGGCGTCCGCCGCGAATGCCGCCATCGACCAGGTGCGCGACTGGGTGGTCGGTTCGGATGGCCGCTGGGTCTCGATGGCGATTCCCTCCGACGGCAGCTATGGCATCCCCGAAGGCATCATGTTCGGCGTGCCCGTGACCACCCAGGGAGGTGTCGTTACCCGGGTGCCGAACCTCGCGATCGACGCGTTCGCACAGTCCAGGCTCGACATCACGCTGAACGAACTCAAGGAAGAACGCGAGGCGATCGCGCACCTCCTGGCCTGAACCACCGCCGGGCCTCGGCGCATGGATCATGTCGAAATGGCCGAATACGATCCGGCCTGGCCCGGCATGTTCGAGACCGAGGCCCGACTGCTGAAAAGGGTGCTGCCTCCCGGATTCATCGTGCGCATGGAGCATATCGGCAGCACCGCGGTGCCCGGTATCGCCGCGAAACCAGTCATCGACATCCTCGCCGGCGTTCGGGATGTCGAAGAGGCGAGGACCATCGCGTCTCCCCTGCTCGCACCCCACGGTTACACGATCTGGACCGGCAATCCCTTCACCGACCGGATCATGTTCATCAAGGGTCTGCCGCCCGCCGCCGTTCGGCGAACACACCACCTGCACATGGCTCTCCTCGATGGCGCCATGTGGGATACCCTCGTCTTCCGTGAACTGCTGCGCGCAGATGCCGCCGAGCGCGTCGCCTACGAAACTCTGAAGCGCGATCTTGCGATCCGCTTCCGCGACGACCGGAACGGCTACACCGCCGCGAAGTCCGAACACATCCAGGCCGCCATGCAGCGGGCACGAATGAACGTCAGCCGTTGAGCGCCGGCGCGACGGCCGTGCCGCCGCGTGAGGCGGTCATTCATGAGTCGTCGTAACGGACCGCCTTATTGTCGTGGTCGTCGCCGCGCCGGGCGGCGCCATCGGCGATGGCGGTGCTGTCGTGGTCTGTTCGGTGGTCGTGGTCGTGGACCGAACCGGAGGTGGGCCGCCGCAGCCGGCCAGCGTTACCCCTGCGGCGGCAAGACCTGCAATGGCCACAAGCCGGCAGCCTGGATTACGCATGAACAGAATCCTCTTTCCGTAAAGCGGCATGGAATTCTCCTTTTGATAATACAACAATAATTTGCCTGCCGAGATGAGGTATGACTGACCGCCTTTTAGTTCTACTTAAAATTTGATTACGATAAAGCCTATCAATTTGACACCATTGTCCAATTACTGCCTTGATTTCGCCATAGCCGACACCGATCATGGCGAATGCTGCACGAGGGGTGCCCCAATTCGCGTGAACTCGGCACGCTGGTTCCCTCGGCCCGGGACCCGACGATCAGACGGTGAATTGTTCGCGGATGATCCGTTCCGACAGGGCCCGATCCGGATCGGAGAGGATCCTTGCGCAGACAGAGCGATCCTCGCTCGCCGCCACTGATATGACCCGCCGCACCTCGGTGAAGTCGGCCACGGCAGCCACCGGCCGCTTTTCCGATTCGAGAATCTCGAACAGGATCTCGCTGTTCGACGGCAGCAGCGCCCCTCGCCACCGGCGCGGCCGGAAGGCCGAAATCGGTGTGAGCGGCAGCAGATTGGCGGTGAGCGGCACGATCGGCCCGTGGGCGGAAAGATTATAGGCGGTCGAACCCGCCGGGGTAGAGACCAGCACGCCATCGCAGATCAGTTCCGCGAGGCGCACCCTGCCATCGATCGAGATCCGGATCTTCGCCGCCTGGCGCAACTGGCGCAGCAGGCTCACCTCGTTGAAGGCGAGCGCTTCCTCGACGGCGCCGGTCGAGGTCACGGCATGCATCCGCAACGGATGGATGTCGTTGCTCTGCGCGCGCGCAATGCGCGCCGGCAGGTCGGCCTCGGCGAAATCGTTCATCAGGAAGCCGACCGAGCCGCAATTCATGCCATAGACCGGCAGTTCGCGGTCGATCATCCGGTGAATGGTCTCGAGCATCAGCCCGTCCCCGCCAAGCGCCACGACCACTTCGGCCGCCTCAGGGCCGGAATCGCCGTATAACGCGACCAGCCGCTCCCGCGCGTCCTGGGCCTGTTCGGTCGAGGCTGCGGTGAAATGAATACGGGTCAAGCGAGCTTGCGGTGTTCGAGAACCGGCATGTCGCGCCGCACTTTCGCACCCCGGGCGGGATCGATCCGCGCGGTGGCGAAACCGGGTCCGTCGGAAACGCGGGCGACGATGCTGCCCCAAGGATCGGCGATCAGCGAATTGCCATAGGTGAACCGTGTCTCGCCGCGGCCGTCGCGATGGGGGCCGACGCAGGCCGCCGCCGCGATCCAGCACTGGGTCTCGATGGCGCGGGCACGGAGCAGAACGTCCCAGTGATCCTTGCCGGTCTGCAAGGTGAAAGCCGCCGGCACCATGATCAGATCCGCCCCAGCACGGTGCAGGGCGAGATAAAGTTCAGGAAAGCGCATATCGTAACAGATCGACAGGCCGACGGTGAGCCCGCCGATGCGGCATGTGACCACCGCATCACCAGCGCCATAGGTCGCGCTCTCGCGATAGCCCTGCCCGTCCGGCGTCGTGATGTCGAACAGGTGAATCTTGCGGTAACGCGCGATTTCCCGCCCGTCCGGGTCGAATACAAGGGTCGTGTTGTAAAGCCGGTCGCCACCCTGCTCGCCAATCGAACCGCCATGGACATGAATGCGGTGACGCCTGGCGGTCTCGCGCAGGAATTCATAGGCGTCGCCGCCCGTCTCGCCCGATCCCGCCGCGGGAAGCACCTCGGCGGCCTCTGTCTTGGCCGCCCGGTCGCCACCAAGGCAACTCCAGACCTCCGGCAACGACACGAGGCCAGGCCGGTCGGCGGCAACGGCCGCGTCGATCAGCCCTCGCGCCTGGGCGATATTGGCGCCCTTTTCGGCGCCCGGCGTCATCTGGATGACGGAGAGGCGAAGCGTATCGTCCTGCATCACTCTATCGTGCGCCAGGTGCCGAGCGCAGGCAAGCGCACTATTCGGCCGCCCGTCGTGCCGCAAAATGGGCCGCGAGCCGTTCCACGGCCTCATCCAGCACCGCCTCGCGCTTGCAGAAGGCGAACCGCGCGTAATGCCGTGGCGCCTCGCCCGGATAGAACGCGGAAACCGGAATGGCAGCCACCTTCGCGTGTTCGGTGATGTGCCGGCAGAAATCGGCATCGTCGCCGTTGAAACCGAGCGGCGCGAAATCGGCCGTGACGAAATAGGAGCCGTGGCTCGGCAGCACGCCGAAGCCGATCCGCCGCAATCCTTCCGAAAGCCGGTCGCGCTTCGCCGCGAGATCGGACGCGAGCGAGGCGAAATAGGCATCGTCCTTGGCGAGCCCCACCGCCACCGCGCGCTGCAGGTTGGGCGGCGTGGTGAAGGTAAGGTTCTGGTGCGCCCGCGCGATCACCCCCGCCAGCCGCGCCGGCGCAGTGACATAGCCAATCTTCCAGCCCGTCAGGCTGAACGTCTTGCCGGCGCTGCCGATGCGCACGCAGCGCTCGCGCAGGCCGGGCAGGCTCATCAGCGGGATATGCTGCAGTCCATCGAAAACGAGATGCTCGTAAACTTCGTCGCAAACCGCATAGCAGTCATGCTTGACGAGAAGGTCGGCGATGAAGCCGAGCTCTTCGCGAGTGAATACCTTGCCCGTCGGGTTCATCGGCGAATTGAGCAGCAGCAGCTTTGTCTTCGGCCCGAACGCGGCCGCCAGTTCGGCCCGCGGCAGCGCCCAGTCCGGCGGGTTGAGCCGCACGAGCCTGGCCGTCGCCCCCACCAGTTGCACCACCGGCAGATAGGTATCGTAGAGCGGTTCGATCAGCACGACCTCATCACCGGGATCGAGCAGGGCGAGCAGGCTTGCGGTAATCGCTTCGGTCGCGCCGGAGGTCACCACCACCTCGCGCGCCGGATCGGCCTCGATTCCATAGAAACGCCTGTTCGCCGCCGCCACCGCTTCGCGCAGTTCGGCCACGCCGGTCAGCGGCGGATACTGGTTGCGCCCGTCACGCAGCGCCGCGGCAGCGGCCTCGATCACGTCTGCCGGGCCATCAGTATCGGGAAATCCCTGGCCGAGATTGATCGCCCCATGCTCGACCGCGAGCGCGGACATGATGGTGAAGATGGTCGTGCCGATATTGTCGAGCAGCTGGTTGGGCAACTTCACGCGTCTCACTCCGTACGACTGGGCCTCCGCACTATCGCGACGCCGGGCGGAAGGGCAAGGGGTTTAGCGGACCGGGCTTGATTCGTGGGCAGTAATTGCTGTTTCCTTAGGCACGACTTCTGCCGCCCCGGTAGGCAATGCACGTGCAGCAATGGCCAAGCGATATTGGCACGGTGCATGCATCAAAATTTCGTGCCGGCCGGGATGGCCGGTGCGCGCATCTGCTCGCCGGGATAAACCGCAACAAGGAGGGTGCCCGTCTCGGATCGGGCGTGAACCGGATGAAGAAAATCGAAGCGATCATCAAGCCGTTCAAGCTGGACGAGGTCAAGGAAGCCTTGCACGAGGTCGGGCTTCAGGGCATCACGGTGATGGAGGCGAAGGGATTCGGGCGGCAGAAGGGCCACACCGAACTCTATCGCGGTGCCGAATATGTTGTGGATTTCCTGCCGAAGGTGAAGATCGAGGTGATCTGCGAGGATGCCGTTGCCGAACGCGCGATCGAGGCCATCACCAATGCCGCGCGCACGGGCCGCATCGGTGACGGCAAGATTTTCGTCTCGACGATCGAGGAAGTCATCCGCATCCGCACCGGCGAAAAGGGCGAAGCGGCGATCTGACTCTTTCAAACCTTCCTTCAAACCCAACGAGAGCGGAACCGCATGGGGCGGGCCCGCACAATGACCAGCAGTGAGGACGACAATGGCGAAGAAGCCCGCCGGTAGCGGCGATGCGATCAGCAAGGTGATGGCCATGATGAAGGAGAACGGGGTCGAGTATGTCGACCTGCGGTTCACCGACCCGCGCGGCAAGTGGCATCACACCGCCCAGCACATCTCGACGATGGGCGAGGACGCGTTCCGTGACGGCATCATGTTCGACGGTTCCTCGATCGCCGGCTGGAAGGTCATCAACGAGAGCGACATGATCCTGATGCCGGATCCTGAAACCGCGGTGATGGACCCGTTCGCGGCGAAGCCGAGCATGGTCATTTTCTGCGACATCCTGGAGCCTTCGACGGGCCTGCCCTACTCGCGCGACCCGCGCTCGACCGCCAAGAAGGTCGAAGCCTATGTCCGCGCTTCGGGCGTCGGTGACTCCATCCTGTTTGGCGCGGAAGCCGAGTTCTTCATCTTCGACTCCGTGCGCTTCGGCACCGGCGGCAATTTCGGCACCTACCAACTCGACAGCATCGAAGGCCCCGGCTCCTCGCTGAAAGACTACCCGGAAGGCAACATGGGCCACCGCCCGGTGGTGAAGGGCGGCTATTTCCCGGTTCCGCCGGTCGACTCCGAGAGCGACCTGCGCGCCGAAATGCTCTCGACGATGGGCGAGATGGGCCTGCCGATCGAGAAGCACCACCACGAGGTGGCGCAGAGCCAGCACGAGCTCGGCACCAAGTTCGGCACGCTGGTGCAGATGGCCGACCAGATGCAGATCTACAAATACTGCGTCCACAACGTCGCCCACAGCTACGGCAAGACGGCGACGTTCATGCCGAAGCCGATCTATGGCGACAATGGCTCCGGCATGCACACCCACCAGTCGATCTGGAAGAACGGCAAGCCCCTTTTCGCCGGCAATGGCTATGCGGATCTGTCCGAGCTCTGCCTTTACTACATCGGCGGCATCATCAAGCACGCCAAGGCGCTGAACGCCTTCACCAACCCGAGCACGAACAGCTACAAGCGGCTGATTCCGGGCTTCGAGGCGCCGGTGCTGCTGGCCTACTCGTCCCGGAACCGCTCGGCCTCCTGCCGCATTCCCTACACCACGAACCCGAAGGCCAAGCGCGTCGAAGTCCGCTTCCCCGATCCGACCGCGAACCCCTATCTGGCCTTCGCCGCGATGGCGATGGCCGGGCTCGACGGCATCAAGAACAAGATCCATCCGGGCGACCCGATGGACAAGAACCTCTACGACCTGCCCCCCGAAGAACTCCAGGGCATTCCCACCGTCTGCGGCTCGCTCCGCGAGGCGCTGGAATCCCTTGCCGCCGACCATGACTTCCTGCTCGCCGGCGACGTGTTCAGCAAGGAACAGATCGAGAGCTATATCGCGCTGAAGTGGGAAGAAGTGTACCGCTTCGAGCATACGCCGCACCCGGTCGAGTTCGAAATGTATTACTCGGCCTGATCCGGTCGGATACGAATGATCATCGGAGACCGGTCCGGCATGCCGGACCGGTCTCCCCCGATTGTGGTGCGGGTCGATTTGTTGCCTGCCCATCGCATTTCATCTAGGAATTCCAGTCGGAAATTGTGAAGGGGCGTTAGCGCCCGCCGGGGGTTCCCGTTGAGTTTCGAATTCGCGGAACGCAAGCTGGCCGCGATCATGGCGGTCGATATGGTCGGATTCTCGCGGCTGCTCGGCCAGGATGAGCCCGGCACGCTGCGACGCCTCGCCAAAGCGCGTGCCGAAGTGATCGATCCGGCAGTCCATACCCATCATGGTCGCGTGTTCAAGGCGACCGGGGATGGCGCTCTCGCCGAATTCCCGAGTGCGGTGCTGGGCCTGCGCTGCGCCATCGAGATCCAGACACGCCTGCACGAGCTCGACGGTGAAGACAACGCGCCCGCACCTCTCCGGTTCCGCATCGCCGTGCATCAGGGCGAGGTTGTCATCGATGGCGATGATCTGCTGGGCGACGGCGTGAATGTTGCCGCCCGCCTTGAACGTCTTGCGGAACCTGGAGGAATTTGCATCTCCGCCCGCGTGCAGGAGGATGCCACCGGCAAGATCCCGCTGCGCCTGGTCGATCTTGGCCCGCATCGTCTGCGCAACATCGCCCGCAGCGTGAACGTGTTCCGCGTGGCGTTACCCTGGCAGGAACACGACGACCCGGAGTCGGAGCGCACTTTCGTTCGGATGGCTCCGTCGCGCCACTATCTGCTTATCCCGGCGGAAGGACGAGCGATCCGCGAAATCCCGATTGGCCCCGAACCGCTCACGATCGGCAGGACACCTCCCTGCCCGGTGGTTCTGCGCGACCGCGAGGTTTCGCGGCAGCACTGCCAACTGGAACTCCGCAATGACGAAGTCTGGCTGACCGATCTCGACTCGTCCAACGGCACGTTTCTCGATGGCAATCGCCTCTCCGGCCCGGCTCTGCTGGCGCATGGTGCGGTCATCCGCCTCGGCAACCAGGAGCTCATCTACCATAACGGCGGTGCCACGCCGCTCAGTTCTGCCCCGCAGGCGATCGGCGCGCCCGACCCCCCGCCCTGACGACCGGCCCGCATCCGAAGGGAGACCATCGAGCATGAGCAACGCCGTCCTGGTTCTCAACGCCGGTTCGTCGAGCCTCAAATTCGGCATTTTCGATACCGAAGACGGCCAGCCCCGGCGCGCGCACGGCATGATCGAGCGGATCGGCGAGGCGCCGCATTTCCAGGGCTTCGATGCCGAAGGCCGGCCCGTCACCGAACGGCGCTGGGAGACTGGCGCGGCCATGACGCACGAGGATCTGCTCGGCCCGCTGCTTGACTGGGCCGATGATCATCTCGACAGCGACCACCTCGTTGCTGTCGGGCACCGAATCGTCCACGGCGGCCAAAATTTCGCGGCGCCAGTCCGGCTCGACGAGGCGGTCATCGCCGCACTCGCGGCACTCACTCCGCTCGCCCCGCTGCACCAGCCGCACAACCTCGCCGCGGTGCGCGCCATCGCCCGCCTGCGCCCGAACCTGCCTCAGATCGGCTGTTTCGACACCGGGTTTCACCGCACCATGACCGACGTCGCAACCCGGCTGCCCCTGCCTGCGCGTTATCACGAAGCCGGTGTGCGGCGATATGGTTTCCACGGCATTTCCTATGAATACATCGCCCATGCCCTCGCGGCGGCCGACCCCGCACGGGCGGCCGGCAAGGTCATTGCCGCTCATCTCGGCAACGGTGCCAGTGCCTGCGCGATGCTGGCCGGCCGATCGGTGGAATCGAGCATGGGCTTCACCGCGCTCGACGGGCTGATGATGGGCACTCGCCCCGGCACGCTCGATCCGGGCGTGGTGCTCTACATGGTCGAACAGGAACAGCTCGACGCCAAGGCCATCAGCCGCTGTCTCTACAGCGAATCCGGCCTGCTCGGTGTTTCCGGCGAGGCATCGGACATGCGGACGCTGCTTGTCAGCGACCGCCCGGAGTCCCGCCTGGCGGTCGACCTGTTCTGCCATCGCGCGGCCCGCGAGATCGCCGCGCTGACCGTCGCCCTCGGCGGGCTTGAAACCCTGGTCTTCACCGCCGGCATCGGCGAACACGCCGCGCCGGTGCGGCGGATGATCTGCGCCCGCCTCGCCCATCTTGGCATCGTGCTCGATGACGCTTCGAACGAACGGCATGCCCCGGTAATTTCCGCCTCCGCGTCCACGATCGAGGTGCGGGTGATCCCGACCGACGAGGAGGCGATGATCGCCCGGCACACCATCGCCCTCCTCTCCGGCTGACCGCCCGGATTGCGAATTGCCACCAAAACATCATCCACGCGGGCAATGCGCTGCTCTAAAGCCATGCCCGGCGGCCGCGACCTGCCCGGTCCGGCTGACAGGCACGCGTGTCCGCATGCGGTGGGTCACGGCAACAAGGGAGTTCCTGAATGAAACGCGCACTCATCATCGCCTGTTCGGCGCTCTCCGCCGTTAGTGTCGCGGCTCTCGCCGCAACCGGGCATGAGGTCGTCACCCAGCCCGATGCCCGCGGCATCGTCCGGAAGATGATGGACGCACCGCAGCCCATGCCGAGCGACGCGGAAATGACGGCCATGGTCCGTCGCAAGATCAAATACGTCTTCGTGCTCTATCAGGAAAACCGTTCCTTCGACTCGTATTTCGGCACCTTCCCCGGCGCCGACGGGCTTTATTCGCAGCCGGCCTCGAAAACCCCCGGCTTCGTGCAGACGCTGATCAACACCAACGGCAGCCGGACCACGATTTCGCCATTCCGCATCGGCCCGAAGCAATACGCCTGGGATACCGACGACATCGATCACTCCCACGCCCGCATCGTCGCCAAGATGCATGTCGTGAACGGCACCGCCCGCATGGACCGTTTCGCGATCACCGAGGAGAAAAAATATTCTCCGCATGGCGATCCTTCGCTCGAAGCCAAACAGTTCGGCGAACTCTCCATGGCTTACGAGGACTGCGACACGGTGCCTTTTCTGTGGCGCTACGCCGATCGCTTCGTCCTGTTCGACCATGTCTTCCAGGACATTGCCGGCCCCTCGACGCCCGGCAATCTCTCGATCTTCGCCGCCCAGACCGGCCTGACCCAATGGGCGTTCCACCCGAATGAGGCGACCGGGACCTTCAAGGGAGGGCCGGAAACCACCAACGCCGCCGGCGGGCGGATCAGCGAGGCAGGCGCCGGTGTCCCGGTGGTCACGGACGACGACCCGTTCTGGGGCTCGCCGCTCGATCCCGACCCGAAGGTGCCGGTCAATCCTCACGACTTCACAAGCCCGCACGGCGCGCATGTGCAGATCAACCAGACCTATGCCTCGCTGGCCCTGACCACCGCGGGCCACGAAATCCGGCGCGAAACCGCGCATGACGAAAATCCGCGGCTCGACCTCGCCGATGTGCGGCAGGACATCGCCTATCTCGCCGCACACGGCCAGAAGCCGGTCGACTGGGGCTGGTACGAGGAAGGCTACGGCAAAGCTGTCAGCGCCGCGCACGAGGGCCCGACCGATGCCGACGGCGTGCACGCCGCCTACATCACCCACCACAACGGTCCGCAGTATTTCGGCTACGTCGCCAACAATCCGGCGGAACGTGATCACCTGCACGGCGCCTCCGCCTTCTTCACGGCGCTGAAGACGGGCGGCCTGCCGGCCACGGGCGGCGTGTTCTATCTCAAGGGCGGCTATCTCAACGACATGGGCCTGACGCCGGACAACCCGAGCGCCAAGGCGCGCAGGAATTTCCGCGGTGACGACGATCATCCGGCCTACTCGGACTCGCAGATCAGCGAGGCCTTCGTCGCCAGGGCGGTGAATGCGATCGCCCGCAGCCGCTACTGGAAACACGCGGCAATCATCATCACCTGGGACGATTCGGAAGGCGATTACGACCATGTGCCGCCACCGATCGTGGTGAAGGGGCCGGACCACGAGCCCCTCACCTTCGGCCCGCGCGTGCCGCTGATCGTCATTTCGCCCTATGCGCGGGTGCACCAGATCTCCCATGCCGTTGGCAGTCAGGCCTCAGTGGTGAAATTCGTCGACAAGGTATTCGGTCTCACCCCGCTCGCCCTTCTGCCGGACGAGATGAAGGGCCGCCGCCTGGGCCTGAAGGAATTCGGCGAGGCGAATGTCGGCCCGGCCGACGCGATCACACCGGACACGACGGACCTGATGACCGCCTTCGACCCCGCGCGCCTCGACGGCAAGGCCCGCCCGCTGCCGCCGAGCTACGCCATCATCCCTGATCACGACATCACCACCCTGCCGCAATTCGGGGGCAAGGGCTGCCAGGCCGACGGCATCGTCCCGACCGATGTCGCAAAGGGCATCCACACGAAAATCCCGGCCGACTTCAACCCGCTGCCGAAGACCAATCCGTCCGCCTGAACGCCTTTGGCAGTCCCGGCGCGACCTCCCCGATCGGATGGCATCATTCGATCGGGCATCGGACGCGGCGGCCGGCGTGCTTGCAACATCCAGGGCCGCCGCCCCATATGTCCGGTGAGACACGTTCCGTCCGGGGAGATTGTCGATGAGCTACCACCTGTCGAAAATGGTCGGCCTGGGCTTCGATGCCGCGGTCGACGCCACCATCGCCGCCCTCCAGGCGGAAGGGTTCGGCGTGCTGACAGACATCGACGTGGCAGCCACCATGCAGAAGAAACTCGGCGTCGCGTTCCGCCCCTACCGCATCCTTGGCGCCTGCAATCCCCGCATGGCGCACGAGGCGCTGAAGCTGGAAGACAAGGTCGGCACCATGCTGCCCTGCAATGTCGTCGTCCAGCAGCACGATGACGGCTCGGTGGAAGTTTCGGCGATCGATCCGGTGACTTCGATGCAGGGGATCGACAACCCCGAACTCGCCCGCCTTGCCGGTACGGTGCGCGATATGCTGCGCAGCGTGGTGAACCGCATCGCCTGAATCCGACGCCTTTGCATCGAGGATCTCGATCTGCCCCACCCGGGGCTGGGTATCGTGACATTCTTCCTGGCTGGCATCATCAAGGGTGTGCTCGGCCTCGGCATGCCGGTGATCACGATGGGCGTACCGGGCGTCATCCTGAGCCCGGCGGAAGCGGCCTCGCTGCTGCTCGTGCCTTCCTTCGCGACAGATCTCTGGCAGTTCCTCGACCATCGTGACGCCGGGAAGGCAATGGCACGATTCTGGCCGATGATGGCCGGCGTTCTCGTTGTCGCATCGGTTGGCAGCGATCTGCTCGCCGGACATGACGCCCGCCCCGCCGCCGCGGCTCTCGGCGCGAGTCTGGCCTGGCACAGCACGCTACCGGCGGCTCGCTGGCCATGTTGGCGCTCGCCCTCGCACCTGCGCTGGCGGGCTTGGCGCTAGGCGGACCGCTGCGCCGCAAGGCCCATCCGGACCGGTTTCGTCGCCTGTTCCTCTACGGACTGATCGTCCTTGGCGCCTTCATCGTCCGGCACGCGGCTTCCGGCGCCGCCTGAGCCCGCGCCGTCCGGACCGAGACCGGGATCAGCCTGAAGTGGCTAGCATGCGCTGCATCAGCATGTCGGCGAACGCATCGAGAATTCGATGCACCGCCGGATTGCGATACGCAAACACGGGTTCATGCTCCGGGTGCACGAGCATCGCAGCGTTGGCCTCGAAGACGAGTACCCGCCCGTCCGGCAGAATCGAAAAATCGATCCCGGCATAATCGAGGTCGAGCCGGCGCCCGATCGCGCCGATCGCCTCCAACGCGGCGTCGCCGATCGCCGCCACAGGATCGTCCAGGAACCGGGCCTCCTCGGCCCGCCGCACCGGATCGAGGTCCATCCCGGCGGTCCAGTAATGCACCATCCAGTGCGGCCCGATGGCGAGATGATAGGGATAGGCGACCCGATCCACGAAGATCATGCGGTATTTGCGATAATACCCGTCAGCGCTGCGATAATCGATGAACCGGCTCAGATACTTTTCGCCCTGCTCGCCCGCCGCGTCTTCGAGTTCGCCTGCCGTCCGCACGCAGCGCAGGCCCTTGCCGCCATGGGTGCCCACGGGCCGGATCAGCGCCGGCAGACCGGTGCTCACGGCAACCTCGCCAGCCGCAATTCGCAACACCGGCGGCACCACGGTCCTCTCGATCCCGTTCAGCAGGGCAGCCAGCGCCGTCCGCCCGGTGCGTGCCACGGCTTCTGGCCGGTTCAGGACAGGTCGCCCGGCAGCGAGCGCCCGATGCACCGCCTCACCCAGTGGCGGCATCAGATCCGCTTCGCCGATCGCATTGAAGATCAGATCGTGCGGCGGCAGATCCGGTTCCGTGTCGTTGGCGTGATCGATGAACCACTCGGCCAGCGCGTAGCGCCCGTGTGGCAGGAGGTGTTCCGTCGGCAGGCTCGCCTCGGCGACGCAGGTAAGCACCAGCACCCTCGGCGCATCTGGTGGCCCCGGATGGAGAAAGACGGGATTGTGACGGAACGCGGTTTCGCGGTGCAGGGCAGCGGCGTCCGGCTCGCTGGCCGCCAGCAGCACGGCGAGCGTCCGGTGGGCATCGATCAGGCCGGGATCCCGGCACAGCGCGGCCCTCGCGGCGGCGATCGCCTCGATCGTCTGGCCAAGCCGCGCGCGTGTGGAGCCGAGATTGGCCAGCGCCCGGCCGCTCGGGTCGCCTGGCGCGGCACGGTCGAACCAGGCCGCCGCCTCTTCGAGGCGCCCCAGCTCGGCGAGGCAGTTGCCCAGCGCGACGAGTACTGGCGCTCCCGTCGCGCCATGAGCGATCGCGTTTGCGAAAGCCTCTGTCGCCGGCTCGAACCGCCCGAGCATGCGCAACGCCCGCGCGCGGGCCAGCAGCACGCCCGGATCGTCCGCATCGGCCGCCGCCTCGGCGACAGCAAGCGCCGCCTCGGGTTCACCCGCATCGAGCAACGCCGCCGCGCACGGGGCGGCAATGCCTTGCTGGCCGGGATCGGCAGCCAGCAGGTCGCGATAGAAGCCGATGAGATCAGGCCCACAATCTGCTAGGGCAGGGTTCATGATCCGATCCTGCCATCCCGGAATGAAGGCGGAGTTAATCTCCGGAACGGATCAGGCGAGGCCGAACGACGCCGCGTTCTTGTAGAGCATGTAGACCGCGACGACGAAGACGAGCCCCGCAAAAATCCGGTTCAGAGCGGCGCGCCGCCCGGCCAGATGGATCGCCAGCCGCGTGCCGATCAGCCCGCCGATCACGCCGCCCACGATGAACTCCACCGCAACCGGCCAATTCACAAGGCCGGAAGCCGCGTAGTTCACCGCGGTGGTCAACCCGAAGCTGCCAACCGACAGCAACGACGAACCGATCGCGAAAATCATCGGCATCCCGGTCGAGAACAGCAGGCCGGGCACGATCAGGAACCCACCGCCGATGCCGAAAAAGCCCGACAACGCGCCAACCGTGAGCGCCGCGGCGGCGACAGCCAGCAGCGTTGCCGCGTTCAGCCGCTCGGCCTGGCTCGCCGTGCCATCCGCCACGCGGCGCGGCCGCAGCATCAGCAACCCCACCGTGATCATCAGGATTGCAAAGAGAAACAGCAGCTTCTTGCCGTCAAACGCCTTGCCGAGCGTGGAACCCGCCGCGGCCCCGACGATGCCGAGAACGGCGAAGATGGCCGCGCTCCGCCACCGCACATTCCCCTTGCGCGCATGACCGCCGAAATTCGCGAACGCGTTGGCCGACACTGCGAGCGCGCTGGTCCCGATCGCGACATGGGGGGCGAGGCCGATGACGTAAAGCATAAGCGGCGTCGCCAGGATCGACCCGCCCCCGCCGATCAGCCCGAGGGTGAAACCGACCGTACCACCAGACAAAAGGGCGAGAACCGTCTCGATCATGCCAAACCTCCCCAGGCGGCTCCCGCCGTAGAACATTCAGATTCGCGAATATGTCTAGGCCAGGATATATTTTGATTCAAGAATACGATGCCGGACCAGTCACGGCCGGATGATGACGTATCTTTTGCCCGCAAGTTCCATCAGCCGGGGCACGCCAAAGGGCACGGGCTTCACCCTGGGGTTCAGCACCGGCGCATGACCGGTGTCGCGCTTCAGCGTCTCGATCGTGTTCATGCACACGTCGAACTCGACGTTCTGTGCAATCAGGCTGTCGACCCGCTGGCGCAGCGGCGAATCGGCGAAGGTAAGTTCCACGCCCGGCCCGAAGGCGACCACGACGATCGAGGCGGTATCGGGCCAGACCTTCAGCACCGTGTTGGCGTTGTTGAGAACCTCGCGCTGCTTTTCCATCGCCGAGTCGGAGAGTTGCAGCGCCAGCAGGTGGGTGGCGAAAGGATTGTCGGCGGCGGCGCGCCCCACCCCCATCGCCGCCGCCGCAATACCGAGCCCGCCGAACAGCCGCCGGCGCGAACTCATGAAGCCGCGTAACCCGGATTACCGGCGATCCCGAGTACCTTCACCCGGTTGGGCCGTGTCAGCTTCACCGTCTTCACCTGGCGCAGATGCCGGGCCACGACGTCCCAGACCGGCGTGCCGGTCTGCGGCAGCGACACCGAGGCCCAGCTCGCGATGGTATAGTTTTTCGCCGCCTCGACCTTGGTGCCGTCATCGAGCTCCATCCCGGAAATCCGGTGCCCGATCGATTTTGCCGGCGCGCAGGCATAGTTCATGCCGCCGACGCGGATCATGTCGCCGCCCTGCTGGTAATACGGATTGCGATTAAAAAGATTATCGCAGACATCCTCCATCATCGCCTTGATCTGCGCGCCCGTCATGGTCTGCTTGTACACCATCGGATAGGTGATGGCAGTTTCCGCCAGCAGGTCGCCCATCGTCAATGCTGCGCCACCGAGAACCGTATTGCCCCAGCGGAAACCCGGCGAGAAGGCGATCTGCGCGCTGGTTTCGGCCCGCAGCGCATCCATGATCACCTGATCCACCGAGCCGTAGAAATTATTGCGCCGGTACAGCAGCGTTTCGGTCTCGGCCAGCTTTTCGTCGAGCATCGCGCGATGCGGCGCCTCCTGCGCCTCCACCGCCGCTGCCACCGCCGCGTCCTGCTTCACCTGGTCAGCATAGATTGGCAGCAACCGGTAATGCACGTCCTTCACCTGGCCTTTCGCCAGTTCAAGGTCGAGCACCGCGATGAACTTGCCGGCCGTGCCGGCATTCGTCACCAGTGTGATCCCGCCGGGATTCTTCACCGGCACAGGATGCGGCACCGCATCGTGCGTATGGCCGCCGAGAATGACGTCGATCCCGCGCACCTGGGAAGCCAGTTTGAGATCGACCGGCATGCCGTTATGGGAGAGCAGCAGCACGGCATCGACCTTCTTCACCTCGCGCAACTCGTCGACAACCTTCTGCATCCGGCCCGGATGGATGCCGAACCGCCAGTCCGGCGTGAACCGGCGTGGATGCGCGATCGGCACATAGGGAAAGGCCTGGCCGATCACGCCAACGCGGTAGCCGCCAAGTTCGCGGATGACATAGGGCTGGAACACGCGCCCGGTCTTCTGGTCGAAGGCCGGCGCGCCCATCATCTGCGATTCCGCCGAGAGAAACACGTTTTGCGCGATGAAGCGCCCGTGCAGCGCCTTGATGATCGCCTCGATCCCGTCCTGCCCGTAGGTGAACTCCCAATGCCCGGTCATCGCATCGATGCCGAGCAGGTTGCCGAGCGCCACCATGTTCTGCCCGCGGGTGAGATTGGCCATCCCCGTGCCCTGGCAGAGATCGCCGCCATCGAGCAGCACCGACCGCCCCGGTCCGGCGCCGGCGCGGAGGCTGTCGATCACCGTCTTGAGGCTGGCGAACCCGCCGAGCCGCCCGTAGCGGTGCGCCAGCGCCTCGAAGTCGAGGAAGGTGAAGGCGTAGGCGTCCCGCGTGCCCGGCTTCATGTGGTAGAAATCGAGGAACGCGGTGCCCACCAGATGCGGCGGACGCCCCTCCGCGCTGCCGACGCCGATATTCTGCGTCGGCTCGCGAAAATGCACCGGCCTGGCATTCGCATGCGTGTCGGTCTGGTGGATGATGCGGACATCGCCGCTCATCTTCACATCGTAAGGATCGCTGGCCGACCAGGCGAGCCGCGGCAGCAGCGCCGTGCTGGCCGCCGCGGTGAGAAGCGCGCGTCGTGCAATCGTCATTTGTTCATTCCCCGCCTGGCCGGCTCAGCGCGGCACTTCGTTCCGCCAGAGATGCTTCTGGCTGCGTGCCTGGGCGATCGAGGCCGCCGCCAGCGCCTCGGCCCGCTTCGCGGAGGCTTCGGCTTTCGCGTAATCCCCTGCCGCATCCGCCGCTTTGGCCGCCTTGAAAGCGGCGACCGTCGGCGTCCACTGGTCTTCGAGGGCCGCGGCCGTCTTCATCTTCGCCGCGGCAGCGGCGATCGCCCGCGCCGCGTCGTCCTTCCCGGCGGCATGCGCAATGCCGAGCCCCAGAACCGTTGCCGCCAGCACCCAAGCCATCCGCTTCATGACCGCGCCCCCGGGCCCGCGATCGGCAGGCCGTTGCTCATGTAGGTGAGGAAGTAGGCAAGGTCGCGATAGGCCGCCGAATCCGGCTTCGCCGGCACCGAACGCACCTTCTTGTTGCAACCGATGAACCGCCGCACCAGCGTGCCGACATTGCCCCATTTCGAACGGTAGACGGGGAAAGATGCCGTGATGCCGAGCGCCGGCGCCAGATACTGCCCCCGCAGCCGCTTGCCCGCCGCCTGCACATGGCAACTGGCACAGGAAAAATTCAACTGCCCGCGGCGCGAGTAGAAATATTCCTTGCCCGCCTCATAGGCCGCGAGCGCCCTCTTGTCGTTGGGGATGACGACATGGATCGGCTTGCCGTCCGAGGTCGAGGTCATGTAGGCGACGATGTCGGCGAGTTCGCCCTTTGTCAGGCTCAGCGCCTTCAGCCCGTGCCGTGTGCGGCATTCGTTGACGGCGATGCCGATTGTGACGACCTTGCCGGTCTTTTCATCGAACTTCGGATAATCCTGCGCAATGCCGATCCCGCCATGCGGAAAACATGAGGCATAGCTCGCACCGTCGGGAAACTTCGTGTCGAACGCCTTCTTCCCGGCGTCCACCGCGAAGGAATAGGGCGGAAATTCGAGGATCTGCTTCCACTGCGCCCGGTCATTCGCGCTGAAATTATAAGGCCCGTTCACGTAATCCTTCAGCTCGAGCTTCGGGAAACGTGTCTGGAAATACCCCTGGAACGCCTTGAGATCGGCCGCCGGATCGGCTTTTGCCGGCCGCGCCAGCCCCAGCGCCGCGAAGGCCGCGATCATCAGCCACACGCGTTTCATCGTCTTGTCCTCCCCCCCAAGCCATGCGCGCGCCGGCGCGGTTCACACCGGCGCGCATCGCTCACATGATGGCCGCCGACATGCTCGCGGTCTCGCCCTTGTTGTCGACCCACGAGACGCCGATCGGATCGCCCGAGGCGCCGCCCTTGAACGAGAACCGGATGAACGGGTTCTTCGAAACCGCGGGTCCCCAGAACCCTCGCAGCACGAGCTTGCCCTTGTGGGTGAACTCGACCACCTCGATGTAGTGCGGCGGGATGAGCTTGCCGTCCTTGCCTTTCACGAAGCCGGAATCCATCGGGTGCTTGATCAGCGCCTCGACCGTCGTGACCCCGCCCGAAGTGGTCGCGTGAACCAGAATCTGATGTGCCATCATTCGTCTCCTCAGCCGCAACCGCCCAGCGTGACCTTGACCCTTTTCGACGTGCTGTAGAGCTTGCCGCCCGACTTCACGACCGCGATGACCTCCGTGGTCTTGGCGAGTTTCAGCCGGCTCGAGATCGCCGGGCTGGTGCCCTCCGGAATTTCATAGGCGCAGGCAAGCGAATAGGGGTTGTGCCGGGCCAGCAGCGCCACGCCGGTAATCTTCGGCTCGTTCGCATCAACCGAAATCGGCACCACCGCGCCATTCTCGGCAATGTCCGGCGCGTCCATCTTCACTTGCGTGGTCGGCGTGAGGCTGGAACTGCCCCAGAGCGCCTTGAGCGCCGGATCGGGCGTCGTCGCCTTGAACGCCGCCTCCGGCCACAGCGACGCCTTCGGCGCGGCAACAGCGGCGGCACGGCCCGATCGCGGCAGCGCCAGCGCCGCGGCAGCGCCGGCGGCGCCGAGCAGCACGGTTCGCCGCGCGGGTCCGGTGGTTTCTGGTTCGGTCATCATCTTTGGTTCCCCCAATTTCCGAATTCCCGCCTTA
Organism: Acidiphilium sp. JA12-A1; assembly: GCF_000724705.2. Lineage (NCBI taxonomy): Bacteria > Pseudomonadati > Pseudomonadota > Alphaproteobacteria > Acetobacterales > Acidocellaceae > Acidiphilium > Acidiphilium sp. JA12-A1. The sequence continues at coordinate 92,255 of NZ_JFHO01000004.1, read as the reverse complement.
ACGCGGTCCGTTTTCATTTGGTGTAGAGAAAGTCGATCACTTCGTTGATCTGCGTCGGCGTCAGGATCAGGTTTTTCCCAAAGGCCGGCATGACGGTCTGCGGGTTGCGCGCCTGCTCGTCGAACACGATCGCATAGAACGTCTTGCGATCCGGAATCATCGCCTTCACGTTCTTCAGCGCGGGCCCCACATCGCCGGGTTCGACCGCGCCGGCAAAACTGTGACAGGCGACGCAGTTGCCGAGCGCCTTCGTGGTGGCGATTTTTTCACCCGCGGCAATCTGCTGCGGCGTTGCCGCCAGAACCCCGCCGGGCAGCGCCGCCACGGCAAGACCGAGCAGGATGCTGGTGCGTTTCATCTCCTCCTCCTCATTTGCTGCTGCCCTTCATGTTGTCCACCGGACCGGTGGTGCGCGGGGTCAGCCCCATCTTTGCCGCGCTCGAGGTGATCCTGACGGAGCCGGCCGGCACGCAATCCTTCATGCAGGCGGTATTATGCGTGACCGGACGCGGATCTTTCCAGTTGAAAGAGTCGCGGTTGGGCATTTTGACGCGCGGCACGCTCTGCGCGTCGGCGACGAACTTTCCCTTCACGATCCCGTTCAGGTTCAGGATATAGGCGGTCAGCGCATAAACCTGATCGGGCTTGAGCGTATGCGGGGCGTAGAACGGCATCGCGCGGTTGATGTAGTCCCACAGCGTCGTCGCGTAGGGCCAGTAGCTGCCCACCGTCTTCTGCGGCTCCGACCCGGCGAGCGATCCCACGCCGCCGGCAAGCGCCGGGTAGCCGTGCGCGCCTTCGCCGAAGCCGCCATGACACATCGCGCAATCGGTCGAGAAGAGTTTTTCGCCGGCGGCTACCGTGCCACTGCCGGGCGGCAGATTGGCCCCGTCGGGCAGCACGGCGATGGTCCAGCCGGCGATCTGCTGCTCAGTCGGCGCGGTGCCAATACCGTAATGACCCGGCGGCGTCGCCGGCTTGTAGCGGGCCAGCGCGCCATTGCCGGTGCCAAGGTCGCGCCACACCTTCAGCGTCGCCGCCGGCACGATCCCCTTGTAGGACGGAGCCGGCGCATCGCCTGCCCAGGCCACCGCAATTGCCGCCGCAACCCCGGCGGCAGCCAGCAGGATCCTACGAAAGTTGGACATTGTTCACCGTCCCGTCCGCCAGCACCTGCCATGTCTGGATCGAGTTGTTTTCATAAACCGGGTCATGGCCCCAGAACTTGTGCTTCTGCCGGATCGTGGGCTGGACATAGCCGGTCTCGTCGGTAACGCGGGACTGGATGAGCGCCGGCTTCCCGTCCCACCACCAGTTGTAGGTGAACCGGGTCAGGCACCGTGACAGCACCGGTCCATCGAGCGTGGCGCGATGGTAGTTCACGCCGCCGTCGAGCGAGATATCAACCTCCTTCACCCGCCCGTTGCCGCTCCAGGCAAGGCCGTGGATCTGGTAGAAGCCGGGGCCGCCGGTCAGCTTCTTCTCCGGACAGGGGAATGTGATGACGGACTTCGCGTTCATCACCCAGGTGAAACCGAGCGATTTTCCATCACCCAGCAACTCGCTGTATTCGCTGGTCTCCTCGCGGGTGATCCAGGGTTCGGTGCCGACCTGGAGCTGGCGCAGCCATTTCACGTTCACATTGCCCTGCCAGCCGGGCACGACGAGCCGCACCGGATAGCCCTGCTCGGGGCGGATCGCCTCGCCGTTCTGCCCCCAGGCGACGATGCAGTCATCGAGGCATTTCACCATCGGCAGCGAGCGGTCCATATGCGCGCCGTCCGACCCGGTGGCGAGCACCCAGCGGCTGTCGGGCAGCAGCCCGGCCTCGTCGAGCAAGGTCGACAGCCGGACTCCCGTCCATTCGGCGCAGCCGATCATGCCGTGGGTGAACTGCAGCGAATTGAGCTGCGCCGCCGGCCATTCGGTCGCGCCATTGGCGGGGCACTCGATGAAATGGATGCGGGAAACCGAGGGATAGCGCATCAGCTGGTCGAGCGTGAGCAGCAAGGGCCGCTTCACCCGGCCGGAAATCATCAGCCGGTAGTCCTTCGGATTGATGCTCGGCCGGCCGGAATGGTAGCGCTCGAAAAACAGCCCGTTCGGCGTGATGATGCCGTGATGGTCCTGCAACGGCGTGAAGCTAGCATCCGCATCGGTGGTCGGCGAGAGCCAGGGCACATACCGGCGGATGACGTTTTTCTCGAAGCGCGACGGCCGGCCATAGGGCCGCGAATCGACGCCCGCGCCGAGCGAATTCGACCATGGGTCGTCAGAGGGTGGAGCGCCGGTCGCGGCGCGCGCGCTGGTGGCAACGGCCGTGGCGCCAAATGCGGCGCCTAGCCTGAAAAGGCCTCTTCGATCAGTCTTGGACATATCCCCTCGCAGTAGCGATATTCTCTCCCGCGAGCTGCGGGAAGGACCAATTTTTCTTTAGGTTACATTTATATAGCAAATGGAATATGTCAAATAAAAAAATCGGATCGGAAAAATGGTTTCAGTTCTGCTCTACGCTCTGCTCTGGGCCAGCTTCGGCGCGGGGCACAGCGCCCTGGCGGCGCCGCTGGGCCGCGGATTGCTCCGACGGATCGCCGGCGCCGGCGACCGCCTCGCCTACAACGTGATCGCGATAGTCCATCTTGCCCTCGTGCTGGCGATCGGCCGGAGGCTGTTCGCGGACCAAACCTTTGCGCTGCCCGACTCGTTGCGCGCCCTCGGCTGGCTGGCGGCGGCGGCGGGAGCCGTCGTGCTCATCCTTGCCGGGCGGAATTACGAGCTCGCCCGCTTTCTCGGCCTCGCCCAGTTGCGCGCCGGCACACCCGACCAGGCCGCCACACCCGAGCCGCTGGCAACAGGCGGCATGAACGGCGTGGTGCGCCACCCGCTCTATCTCGGCCTGCTGCTGATCATCTGGGGCGTCGCGACCTCGCCGTTCCGCCTCGCCACCGCCGCCGCCGCAACGGCCTATCTCTTGGTCGGCATCCGCTTCGAGGAGCGGAATCTGCTTCGCATCTATGGCGATTCCTACCGTCGCTACCGCTCCCATGTGCCAATGCTGGTGCCGCGGCGTCTCTGGCCGCGCTGAATTCACTTGACGCAAACGGCAATAGCCCTGACCCTGTTGCGCCAAGGAGGACCGCGAGCATGAACGTCACCACGAAAATCACCCCGCCGACCGGCATTTCCGAGGAGGAATGGCAGGTACGCTGCGATCTGGCCGCGCTTTACCGGCTGGTCGCGCATTTCCGAATGACCGATTTCATCTACACCCACATCAGCGCGCGGGTGCCGGGCCCGGAGCATCATTTCCTGATCAACGATTACGGCGTGATGTTCCACGAGATGCGCGCCTCCGACCTCGTGAAGATCGACATCCACGGCAACCGGATCGACACGCCCGGCATTTCGGCCCGGCGGGTGAACCAGGCCGGCTTCACCATTCATTCCGCTATCCACATGGCGCGCCCGGACCTTGCCTGCGTGGTGCACACCCACACCGCCGCCGGCATCGCGGTCGCCGCCCAGGAACAGGGGCTGCTGCCGATCAGCCAGCACGCGATGAAGTTCTACGGCCGCCTGTCCTATCATGGCTACGAGGGAATCGCGCTCGATCTCGACGAGCGGGAGCGGATCGTCCACGATCTCGGCCAGAACAAGGCGATGATCCTGCGCAATCACGGGCTGCTGGTCGGCGGGCGCACCATCCCCGAAGCGTTCCACGAGATCTACTTCCTGGAACGCGCCTGCCAGGCGCAGGTTGCCGCCATGTCGGGCGGCGCGAAACTGGTCATCCCGCCGCGGGAGGTCTGCGAGCACACCGCCGCCCAGTTCAACATGGACGAGGCGAATCGCATGGCGCACTACGAAATGGCCTGGACGTCGGCCCTGCGTCTGATCGAGGGAGACGGCGACTACCGCAGCTGAGCCCCGCCGAGCGCGAACTGCGCCAGCACGGCGCGCACCAGCGCCTCGGGATCGGGTGGATCGATCCGCCCGTCGATCAGCAGGCTGGCCAGTCCATGCACCATCGACCAGGCGGACAGCGCCGCGATCTCGGCGCGGTCCGCCGGCACGAGGCTCGTGATCCGCGCGCGAAGCACACCGAACGCGGCACCGGCGGAAAGACTGCCGCGCGCCACCGCAGCCCCGAACATCAGCCGGAACAGCGCCGGTTCCTCCCGCGCGAAACGCACATAGGCCACGCCCTGCGCGCGTAGCGCCTCCATACCGCGCGAACTCGCGTCAGCCGCTTCGACCGCGACGCGCAACCGTTCGAACCCCTCCGCCGCAATCGCGGCGAGCAGTGCTTCCTTGTCGGCAAAATGGCGATAGGGCGCCGTGGCCGACACGCCGGCCAGGCGGGCAACGCCCCGCAATGTGAGCCCATCCACTCCCGCTGCGCGCAACCGCCCGATCCCGGTCTCAACCAGCGTGCGGCGGAGGTCTCCATGATGATAGGGTGATGTTGACATCGTTAACATTTCGCCCGATGTTTACGTTGTAAACATGGAGATGGCACGATGAGTCGGACATCGCAACCGGTTACGGTCGACCTCACCGGATTTCCCGATCTGACAGTCGTCTATCTGGGCATGAAAGTAACGAAAATCCGGGGCGTTGCCACCCTTCTGGGCCTCGGCCGTCCGTTGCGGGCGCTCGGCCAGAACCGTCCGGACGGGCTGCTGCATCAGGACCTGTTTCTCTGGCGGATCGATCACGTCGGCATCCGTCAATACTGGCGCGATTTCGATGCCCTGGAATGTTTCACGCGCAGCGCGCCGCACAGCATCTGGTGGCGCGAGTTCTCCGCCGCTCCGCGCGGCACCGGCTTCTGGCATGAAACCTACCGCAAGGCGGGAGGCATGGAAGGGATCTATCTTCACATGCCCGAGCCGGGCGGCTTCGCCAGCTTCGCGCCGCACATTTCACGCGCCGGCCTCCACGCCACGGCGCGGCGGCGGAGCGACGCCTCGCTCCGTCCTACAGACCCACGATCTCCGTCCTGATTTCGCGGGTCGCCGGGTCGAACAGCGCTATACCCAGCCCCTCGTCACGCTGGGCCCGCACGGCAGCGAGATATATTGCCAGCGCCTTGCGGATCAGCCTGGCCTTGTCTTCCGTCGTGGTCGCAAACTCCTCGATCTGCCGGCCCAGCTCATCCGACAGGAGCAGATTGAAGCGGACTGACATCCTCGTCTTCTCACGGATCACATTCAACTTTGTTGATATGGATCACGTTATCGTGAGATTCAAGCGGCGACCTCTTCGGCGACAGTTTCGGCACTGGTCGTGAGCGCAAGGAAGACGCAGGCGGCGACCACCGCGGAAACCGCGAAGGAAATGTCACCGAACCCCGGATGGGTCGCCGCAAAGGAACCAACGAACAGAGGATACTGGTTGAAGAACGGCACACTGGCCGCGATCCCGACGATCCAGGCCACGAACCCCGCATTCCCCCTGCCGATCCGGCTACGCCGGCGCGTGTAGTGGGCGAGCATCGTCACGGCAATCCACGGCGCGGTCCAATAGCCGAGGAAGAAGAGGAAATCCTCGTAGTTCTTGATGAAGTTGGTCGCGGCGAGCACCGAGATCACCGTGCCGATCGCGCCGCTGAGCAGCGCGGCCTGATACTGTTTCAGCCGGAAGCCGAGGGCGAGCGAGGAGAGCGTGGCGGAGTAGATGTTGAGGATGTTCGCGCTGATCGTGCCGATCACGATGGCGATGATCAGCGGCGCATGGAACCAGTGCGGCATCCACGGCGTGAACAGGTCCGAAGGTTTCGAGAGCGCGACCGTCGCGCCGATCAGCGCGCCCAGCACTTCCATCCAGACACATGACAGGAAGGTCGCCGAGAACGCGTTGGCGAACACCGCGCGCCGGGTCGCCGCCCGGTCGCCGGTGTGGTGAAGGTAGCGGGTGTAGTCGGACGAATAGGGAATCCATCCAAGGACATAGGCGACGATGATCGAGGTGGTCAGAATGAAGGCGCCGGATGTGCCGCCCACGTTCTTGAGCAGCTTGGGATTGGCCGGCGGCAGGTGGCCGACATGGGTTGCCGCGAAGACGCTGAGAATGAGGAAGATCGCGACCAGCAGGAAGAAGAAGTATTTTTCCGCCGCATGGATAAGGTCATGCCCGATGGCGGCGATGGCGACCTGGATGACGCAAAGCGCGATGATGTTCGGGATCAGGCCGGTGCCGAGCATGTATTCCAGCGCGTAGCCGCCGATGATCGTGTTCACCCCGAACCACGAGAAGCCGCCGAAGAAGTTCAGGAACGACGGTAGCCGGTTGCCCAACTGGCCGAACCAGGCGGCGCCCTGGATCATCTGCGGCAGCCCGTATTCGACGCCGAAGGTCGAGAACAGGCCGAGGATGACGGCGCCGATCAGGTTTCCAAGCAGGATGGCGCCGATCGCGTCGGTGGCGGAAAGTCCGAAGGCACCGGTTGCCAGCGCGCCGGTGGTGATGGTCGCGAACTCGACGTTCGCGGCCATCCAGAGCCCGAACAGCGCCCGTGGACTGCCGCGCGTCTCCTCCGGCGTGACCTGTGATATGCCCTTTGTCTCGACCGTGAGAGTTCCTGCCTCGGCCATGCCCGCCTGCCCCCGTTGTTTCTGCCCGGCACCGGATGCAGCAAAAACCGTGCCGGTGTAAATAGCGAATATTGGCCGCCGCCTGCCCGAAATGCGGGCAATGCCTGCCTTCGATCTGGCCCCTACAGCCGCAGGGCGGGCAGCATCGTCCAGGCGGCGCCAGCGGCGATCGCGATGCCATAGGGCAGGCCGGAGCGGTGCGCCCGCCACCGCTCGACCGCCCAGAGGCGGCGGAGCAGAGAGGCGTCGTGCCCGGCCGGGCGCGGCGGCGGCGCGGCGACGCGGAGCGCGAGATAGGCCAGCGCCAGAATCCCGCCGGCCAGCACGGTCGCGAACAGGAAGCCGGCAAGCGCCAGCGGCCCGTATCCGAGGGCAAGCGCCACGATCAGTTTCACGTCGCCACCGCCGATCGACCGGCGCAGATAGACGGCGAACAGCACCGCGAACAACACCGCGGCCACGGCAAGGCTCACGCCGAGGGGCTGAAAACCGTCTCGAAGCCGGAGAAATATTCCGGCGAGGGCCATGGTGGCCGGAACGCCGTCGGGAATCCGGCGCAGCAGCAGGTCCTGCCAGCAGGCAAACGCCAGCGGGACGAGCATCGCGATCTGCACCACATGATCCATCCACCTGTCCGAGGCTTGCGGCGGCGCCGCTGTTGATGCGGCGCAGATTGGCAGGCGATGACCAAGGATGGGTTAACGCGGCGGCCCGGAAAGCTGATCGAATGCCTCGAGCGCCTCGGCGGCATACATCGCCGAGGGACCGGCGCCCACATAGACCGCCATGCCGAGCGTTTCGGCGATTTCGGCGCGCGTGGCACCGGCGCGGGCGGCATCGCGCGCATGATAGGCGATGCAGGGCTGGCAGCGCGTCGCCACCCCGATCGCCAGCGCGATCAGTTCCTTGGTCTTGCGGTCGAGCGCATCGCCCGCGCAGGCGGCTTTCGCCAGGGCCGAGAAGCCGGCCATCGCCTCCGGCGCCGCCTTGCGCAGGTCGGCGACACCGCCATTCATCGCGCCGATCAGCGCGCTCCAGTCCTCGATCATCGGTATCGGCTCCTTCAGTCGGACGTGCCAGCCAGCATCAGCGCCACGGCGCAGGAGGCCAGGCGGGTGCGGGCGTCATCGGCCCGGCTGGTCAGAACAATGGGGATGCGCGCGCCGACGACGACGCCGGCGGCATCGGCGCCGGCCAGGAAGGTGAGCTGCTTGGCGACCATGTTGCCGGCCTCGATATCCGGCACCAGCAGGATGTCCGCCCGGCCGGCGACCGGCGACTCGATTCCCTTCTCGGCCGCGGCGCGCGCGTTCACCGCATTGTCGAACGCGAGGGGGCCGTCGATGATGCCGCCGGTGATCTGGCCGCGCTGGCCCATCTTGCAGAGTGCCGCGGCGTCGAGGGTCGAGGGCATCGCCGGGTTCACCGTCTCCACCGCCGACAGCACGGCGAGGCGCGGCGACTCGATCCCGATGGCACGGGAAAGGTCGATCGCGTTCTGGGCGATATCGCGCTTGGTCGCGAGATCAGGGGCAATGTTGATCGCCGCATCGGTCACCAGCAATGGGCGCGGATAGCTCGGCACGTCCATGACATAGACGTGCGACAGCCGCCGTCCGGTGCGCAGGCCGTTCTCGGCCAGCATCACCTCGTGCATCAGCTCGTCGGTGTGCAGCGCGCCCTTCATCAGCAGCTTCGCTGTGCCGTCGCGAACGAGCTGGACGCCGCGGGCGGCGGCCGCGTGGCTGTGCGGCACCGCTTCGATCCGCATGTCAGCAAGATCGAGCCCGGCCTTTTCGGCGGCGGCACGGATCTTCGCTTCCGGCCCGACCAGGATGGGCACGATCAGCCCGGCCGCGGCGGCATCGAGCGCGCCGCGCAGGCTGACCTCGTCGCAGGGATGCACCACGGCGGTTGCCAGCGGGCCGCGCGCCTTGGCCGTGCCCAGCAACGCGTTGAACCGCTCGTGCCGGCTGAGCCGCACTTCCGGCAGCGGCATCGCCGGCCGCCGCACCTTCTCGGTCGGCGCCGCGACCAGGGCGGTGCCGCGCAGAACCTCGGTGCCCGACTGGTTGACCGCCGTGCACGCGAGGGTGACCCGATGCCGCGCCGGCTCGAGCTCGGTGACCGTCACCGTCGCGGTGATCTCGTCGCCCGGCCCGACCGGGGCGCGGAACTGCAGACTCTGGTCGAGATAGATCGTGCCCGGCCCGGGCAGCCTGGTGCCCAGCACCGCCGAGATCAGGCCCGCCGTCCACATGCCGTGGACGATGATGTGGTGGAACATGTCCCCACGGGCGTAGTCGGGGTCGAGATGTGCCGGATTGATGTCGCCTGAGATATAGGCGAACAGCGCAATGTCATCGGCCCGCAGAATGCGGCGCACGCTCGCGGTATCGCCGACCTTCAGCTCGTCGAAGGTGCGGTTCTCGATCATCGGCGCCGCGAGGGAGGCGGGCACCGGCGCGATATCGTTCATGGCGGCCTCCGGTCAGCGTTCGTGGATGTAGTGCCCGGGTGCTGCGCCGAGCACCGGGTAGCCGGCCTCCTCGCGGCCGAGCGGCGGCGGCGCGGCCGGCGGGCCGGAACGAGCGCCGAGAAAGGCGACCCATTCCGGCCACCAGGAACCGTCATGCTTCGGCGCCTCGTCCTGCCACGCCTCCGGCGCGAGATAGGGCTCGCCGGGGGAACGATCGAGAATCGCGTAGTGGCGGTGCGGGTGGCCCGGCTCGCTGACGATGCCGGCATTGTGCCCGCCGGAGGTCAGCACGAAGGTGATGGGACCGCGGTTGAGCAGGTGAAGCTTGTAGACCGAATGCCATGGCGCGATGTGGTCGCGCTCGGTGCCGACGACGAAGAACGGCACGTCGATGTCACCGATGGCGACCGGCCGGCCGCCGGCGGAAAGCCGGCCCTCGGCGAGGTCGTTGTGCAGGAAGAGATGGCGCAGATATTCGGCGTGCATCCGGTAGGGCATGCGCGTCGCGTCCATGTTCCATGACATCAGGTCGTTCGGATGTTCCTGTTCGCCGATGAAGTAGCGGCGGATCATGCGCGACCAGATCAGGTCGTTCGAGCGCAGCATCTGGAAGGCGCCGGCCATCTGCTTGGTGTCGAGATAGCCCTGCTGCCACATCAGGTCTTCCAGGAAGGCGAGTTGCGCCTCGGTGATGAAGAGCTGGAGTTCGCCGGCCTCGGTGAAATCGGTCTGCGCGGCGAAGAGCGTGACGGAGGCGAGGCGGCTGTCATGATCGCGGGCCATGGCGGCGGCGGCGATCGAGAGCAGCGTGCCGCCGAGGCAGTAGCCGGTGGCGTGGATCTTCCGCGCGCCGGTGATGGCGCTGACGGCGTCGAGCGCGGCCATCACGCCATCGGCGCGGTAGTCGTCGAGCGAAAGGTTGCGGTCTTCCTTGTCCGGATTGTGCCAGGAGATCATGAACACCGTGTAGCCCTGCCCGACCAGGTAGCGGACCAGCGAATTCTCCGGCGAGAGATCGAGGATGTAGTATTTCATGATCCAGGCCGGAACGATCAGCACCGGCTCCGGCCGCACCGTTTCCGTCACCGGGCTGTACTGAATCAGCTCGATCAGCCGGTTGCGGTAGACCACCCTGCCCGGCGTCACCGCCACGTCGCGCCCCGGCGCGAGCGGGAGCCGGTTCTCCTGGTTCAGCGCGATCTCGGTGTCCTTGAGCAGGTTGCGCAGGCCGGCCCTGACCGAATCCCCGCGGCTCTCGCGGGCCGCGTGCTCGACCTCGGGGTTGAGCATCGGCAGGTTGGCGGGGGCGACCGCATCCAGCGCCTGGCGGATCATGAAATCGACGATGCGTTCATGCGCGGCGTCGACCCCGGCGATGCCGGTCGCGGCATCGTGCCACCAGCGCTCCATCCGGAGGAAATACTCCTTGTAGAGCCGGTAGGGCATGTCCTGCCAGCGGGGATGATCGAAGCGATGGTCATTGTCGCAGGGCGGCGTCACCGCCTCCTCGAGGCCAAAGGCGACGCGCCAGACCGCCGCCCAGTCCTCCATCGCGCGGCGGGCAAGGTCCATCCGCCTTGTCGGCTGGTTGGCGAGATGCACGGCCCAGTCGCGCCAGGCGAGCGCGATGCCGGCCGGGGCGAGGCCTGCGGTCAGCCGTGCTTCGGCCGCATGCAGCGAGCGGTCGAGCGCATCGGTGGTGGAGACCGGCTCGTTCGGCGCCACCGAGGCGGGCGGCGCCGGCGGCGGCAGGGCCGAGACCCGGGCCCGGGCGGCTTCGGCCGGCGGTTTCGCGTGGCCGGTGGTGCGGGAGCGGCTGGTTTCGGTGGTCACTTTACACGTATCCTCGCAGGGTGGAGATCATCAGGCCATGATGTGCTGGCCGCCATCGACCGGGACGACCGTGCCGGTGATGCGGCCGGCGGCAGGACTGGCGAGGAAGGCGGCGAGGCCGCCGACATCCTCGATCGTCACCAGATGGTGTTCGGGCGCGAGGCGCGCGGCCTCGGCCAGAAGATCGTCGAAATGGTCGATGCCGCTGGCCGCGCGTGTAGCGATCGGACCTGGCGAGAGGGCGTTCACCCGGATGCCCTGCGGGCCGAGTTCAGCAGCGAGATAGCGCACGCTCGATTCCAGCGCTGCCTTCACCGGCCCCATCAGGTCGTAATGCTCGACCACGCGGATCGACCCCTCATAGGAAACGCAGAGCAGCGCCCCGCCGGCGCGCATCAGCGGCTCGGCGAGGCGCGCGCAGCGGATGAAGGAGTGGCACGAGACATCCATCGCCTGGGCGAACCCGGCGGTGGAGGAGTCGATCAGCCTGGCGTGCAGGTCGGCCTTCGGTGCGAAGGCGATGGAATGAAGAAGGAAATCGAGCTTGCCCCAGCGGCGCGCGATCGTGTCGAAAACGGTCTCGAGCGCCCCCTCCTGTTGCACGTCGCAGGGCAGCAGCATCTCGCAGGGCAGGCCGCGCGTGACCGGCTCGACGAAGGATTTCGCCTTGTCGTTCAAATAGGTTGCGCAGAACCGCGCGCCGGCGGCGGCAAAGGCGCGGGCACAGCCGGTGGCGATCGAATGCTCGTTGGCGATGCCGAGCACGAGCCCGACCTTGCCGGAAAGATCGACGACGGGAGGCGCCATCGGCTCAGGCCGCAGTCCGGTCGGTCTCCCGGCGGGCCGCGGCCGGCGGCTGCTGGCCGCCCGAAGACGGAATGCCGGCGCGGAGCATGGCCTCCATCACGCCGAACTGGGCCTGGAAAATCGCCTGCATCAGCGCGAATTCAGCTTCGGCCACGCGCATCATGCTGCCGGCCATCGTCTCGAACAGGACGGGCGAAAAGCTCGATGCGAGGAAGGCGCCCGAGGGTTCGCTCGCATGCTTCGAGTTGAGAGTGCTGGTCATTGTGAACCTCCTTCTTCCCCGAGGCGTCACTGGTGGCACGCAGTCTGGCTGGCGTCGTTGATGCAGGTCAAGCCGGGAACGGGCCTGTCCCGATATGTTCATATCGTCATGTTACACGAGTCCGCGGGACGCTCCGGCGGGCCGGCTGAAAGGAGGCATGATGGGGTGGCGCGCCGGGCTGCGGCGATTGGCGCCGGTCGTGGTGGGGCTGGGTCTCGGGCTCGGCTTCGCGGCACGGCTCGCGGGACAGGAACGGCTTGCGGCCGGTCTGTGGATCGCGCCGGCCATTCTGGTCGCCGCCGAGGTCGCCGTCGATTTCGCGGCCGGGCTGCTTCGCGGCGGGCTGGGCGTCGACCTGATCGCGCTGCTCGCCATCATCGGCTCGATCCTGCTCGGGCAGAATCTGGCGGGCGTGATCATCGCGGGGATGGTGGCGGGCGGCGCGGCGCTCGAGGATTATGCCGGGGCGCGCGCCCGGCGCGAACTTGCCGCCCTGGTCGGACGCACACCCACCACGGCGCATCGCCACACGGATGGCACGATCGAGGACATTCCGGCCGGCGCCGTCGTCATCGGCGACAATCTGCTGGTCAAGCCCGGCGAGGTGGTGCCGGTGGACGGCGCGCTGGGTGACGCCGCGACGCTCGACGAATCGGCGCTGACCGGCGAGCCGCTGCCGGTGACACGGCACGCCGGCGATGCCGTGCGCAGCGGCGTGCTGAACGCGGGCGGGCCGTTCTCGCTCCGGGCGACGGCGACCGCGGATGCCAGCACCTATGCCGCGGTGATCCGGCTCGTCGCCGCCGCCGAACGCGAACGCCCGCCGATGGCCCGGCTGGCCGATCGCTGGGCGCTCGGCTTTCTCGGCGTGACCCTCACGGTCTGCATCGCCGCCTGGCTGGCGAGCGGCGATCCGGTGCGCGCGCTCGCCGTGCTGGTGGTCGCGACCCCCTGCCCGCTCATCCTGGCCACGCCCGTCGCGCTGATCTGCGGCATTTCGCGGGCGGCCGGGCGAGGTGTGATCGTCAAGGGGGGCGGCGCGCTGGAACGCCTTGCCCGCGCCGACATCGCCCTCTTCGACAAGACGGGCACGCTGACCGCCGGCACCCCGTCGATGACCGGGCTCGCGGCGCTGGACGGGTTTTCTCCGGCCGAGGTGCTCCGCCTCGCAGCCTCGCTCGAACAGGTTTCGCAGCACGGCGTGGCCGAGGGAATCGTCACCGCGGGGCGCGCGGCCGGCCGGCTGGTCACGCCCGTCAACGTGACCGAAACGCCGGGTCTCGGCCTCTCCGGCCTGGTCGGCGCCGACCAGGTGATGGTGGGCGGCGCCCGGATGTTCGAGACGGCGGGAATATCGCTGCCGCAAGACGGGCATGTCGCGGCGCGGGCCAATGGTGCCGAGGCGACCGCCTGGGTCGCCGTCAACGGCCAGCCGGCGGGCGCGATCACGCTGACCGACGCGATTCGGCCGGATGCACGGCCGCTGATCGCATCGCTCCGCAATCTCGGCTTCCGCCGGCTGGTGATGCTGAGCGGCGATCGGCCGGAACCGGCGGCGCGGGTCGGCGCCGAACTCGGGCTCGATGCCGTTTATGCCGCGCTGTCGCCGGCGGAGAAGATCGGAAGGGCGCGGGAGGAACGCGCTCACGGCATCACGATGATGATCGGCGACGGGATCAATGATGCGCCGGCATTGGCAGCGGCGGATATCGGCATCGCCATGGGCGCGCGCGGCGCCGCGGCGGCGGCAGAAGCGGCAGAGGTGGTGCTGATGCTCGACCGGCTCGACCGCGTCGCCGAGGCGGTGTCGATCGCACGGCGCACGCGGTTCATCGCGCTGCAATCGATCGTCGCGGGCATGGGACTTTCGATGCTGGCGATGACGGTGGCGGCGGCCGGCTACCTCCCCCCGGTTGCCGGCGCGTTGCTGCAGGAGGCAATCGACGTGGCGGTCATCCTGAACGCGCTGCGCGCGCTCGGCGGCGGCGGGCGATAGCGGCCGGGCCGGATTGCCGCGCAGCCGGCCCGCCCTTCGGGTGCGTGATCCTTTGCGCGATCGCCCGAATTGTGGATCATGATATCTCCTGAACGGCGGAGCACCGATCGCGGGATCTGGGCGGAGACATGACGTGACGGCAGATGCGGGGCGATCCTCGGCGATGGGATGCGGCGTTGCGGCCGCCGGCACGCCGGCCGGGCCATGACCCTGCCCGCGCGCGAGGATCTCGAATTGCGGGTCGGCGGACGGCGCATCGCCGCGGCGCGCTGGCGGGGTCGTGACGACGCGCCGTCCATCGTCTTGCTGCATGAAGGGCTCGGCGCCATCACGCTGTGGCGCGATTTCCCGCCCGCCCTCGCGGCCGCGACCGGCTGTACGGTGCTCGCCTATGACCGGTTCGGCTATGGCCGTTCCGATCCCGCGCCACTGCCCTGGCCGGTGCACTACATGCACGATGAGGCACTCGGCGTGCTGCCGCGCCTGCTCGACGCCGTCGGGATATCACGCGCAATCACGCTCGGGCATTCCGACGGCGCGTCGATCGCGCTCATCCATGCCGGGGGCATGCAGGATGGCCGGCTGTGCGGAACGATCCTGATCGCGCCGCATCTCTTCGTCGAGGATATCGCGATCGCGCGGATCGAGGCCGCACGCGGGTCCTATGAAACCACCGATCTGCGCGACCGCCTCGCCCGGCACCATCGCGACCCGGACAACGCCTTTTACGGCTGGAACCGCACCTGGCTGAGCCCGGCATTCCGCGCCTGGCGGATCGACGATCATGTGCCGGCGATCGGGGTACCCGTCCTCGCCGTCCAGGGCAGCGACGACGAATACGGCACGCCGGCGCAACTCGCGCTCCTGGCGGCGAATGCGCGCTGCCCGGTCGAGACCCATCTGATCGCCAGGGCAGGACACGCTCCCCACCTCTCGCAGCGCGACGAGGCGTTGCGCCTGATCGTTCGCTTCCTGATGCGGATTTTCCGTCCGGAAAGGTGAACCCGCCGCGACAGCGACCATGCTGCGCGACGGTTTTCATTATGATATCGACACGTTACTGGGGCGGTCCATTAGGGCTTGATATAGTCAAAGCCGGCCTTTTCCAGTTGCATGATCCGGACAAGACCGCCCGGAACAATCATCGCCGTGGGCTCCAGTTTCGGCATGTGACCAAGCTTGCGCGCCATCGCCTCCATCGTCTTGTGGCATGCATCGAATTCGATTCCCTCCTGATCCATCGCCGCGACCCGCTTCGCAACGGGCGAGTGCGGAAACAGCATCTTCAATCCCGGGCCGTAGGTGACCACGACGATTTGCACCTTGTCATTACCGAATGCTTCCAGCAGGTTCTGTGCATTGTTCAGCACGAGATTCCAGCGTGCCAGATCGCCCTGGCTGACCTGGATCACCACGTGATGGGTGGCAAAGGCGTGCGGATGTTCGAAAGTCGGATGATCGAAGTTGAAGTTGTTCAGCATCGAGGGATTCGCCCGAGCAATGCCGTGCGACGCGAGAACGGCACAGGCGACGGCAAGCACGAGACCGAAAGCGGATTTCATGGACTGTTCCTCCCAATCCGTTTGTTGATGGAGAACTGTTCCGCCGAGGCAAAACTGTTCTGTTGTGGATCATAGGCGCAACATCGCCGGGGGAACAGCTTAATTGACGCTCCGGCTGGAGCAGTTTCTTATCGGCAAAAACAGGAACGGAATGGAGGAATGCCCATGGACGCAATGGTTTCACCCGCTGCAACCGCGGTTTCCGGCTGGCTCGCCGATTTCGAGGCAGCCTTGGCCAGCGGCGATGCGGCCAAGGTCGCCGCCCTGTTCGGGACCGAATGCTACTGGCGGGATCTGGTCAGTTTCACCTGGAACATCAGGACGATGGAAGGGCATGACGGCATTGCCGACATGCTTCAGGCGAAACTGAGCGAGGTGCAGCCACGGCATTTCGCGATCGACGACATCGCGACCGAGGCGGACGGCGTGACCGAGGGCTGGTTCACCTTCGAGACGGCAGTGGCGCGCGGGCGGGGTCATCTGCGCCTGAAGGGCGGCAAGTGCTGGACGCTGCTGACCACCATGACCGAACTGAAAGGCCATGAGGAACGGCACGGCCGCACGCGCCCGATGGGCGCCGAGCACGGCGTGCATCGCGACCGCAGTTCCTGGCTCGACCGGATCGAGGCCGAGCGCGCCAGCCTCGGCTACACCGAGCAGCCCTATGCCCTGATCATCGGCGGCGGCCAGGGCGGCATCGCCCTCGGCGCGCGGCTCCGCCGGCTCGGCGTGCCGACGATCATCATCGAGAAGAACGAACGCGCCGGCGATTCCTGGCGCCGGCGCTACAAGTCGCTCTGCCTGCACGATCCGGTGTGGTACGACCATCTGCCGTACCTGCCCTTCCCGGATCACTGGCCGGTCTTCTCGCCCAAGGACAAGATCGGCGACTGGCTGGAAAGCTACGTCAAGATCATGGAGCTGAACTACTGGACCCGCACCGAGGCGACCTCCGCGCGCTATGACCAGACGGCGGGCGAATGGGTGGTCGAGGTGATGCGCGAGGGCCAGCCTGTCACGCTGCGGCCGAAACAGCTCGTGCTGGCCACCGGCATGTCCGGCGTGCCGAACCTGCCGGACTATCCGGGCATGGACGAGTTCAGGGGCCAGCAGCACCATTCCAGCAAGCATCCCGGCGGCGAGGCCTGGCGCGGCAGGAAATGCATCGTCATCGGCTCGAACAACTCAGCGCACGACATCTGCGCCGATCTCTGGGAACACGGCGCGGACGTGACGATGATCCAGCGTTCCTCCACGCATATCGCGCGTTCGGAAACGCTGATGGATCTCGCCCTCGGCGGCCTTTATTCCGAACAGGCGCTGGCCAATGGCATCACCACGGACAAGGCCGATCTGATCTTCGCCTCGATCCCGTACCGGATCATGGCCGACTTCCAGAAGCCGGTCTATGCAGAGATGAAGCGGCGCGACGCCAGCCTCTACGAACGGCTGGAGAAGGCCGGCTTCATGCTCGATTTCGGCGAGGACGGATCGGGCCTGTTCATGAAATACCTGCGCCGCGGCTCCGGGTATTACATCGATGTCGGCGCATCGGAACTGATCGCCAATGGCAGCATCAAACTGAAATCGGGCGTCTCGGTGAAGGAAATCCGGCCCCATTCCGTCCTGTTCAGCGACGGCAGCGAATTGCCCGCAGACCTGATCGTCTACGCAACCGGATACGGCTCGATGAACGGCTGGGCCGCTCAGCTGATTTCGCAGGAAGTGGCGGACAAGGTCGGCAAGTGCTGGGGCTTCGGCTCGGACACGAAGAAGGATCCCGGCCCGTGGGAGGGCGAGCTGCGCAACATGTGGAAGCCGACGCAGCAGGACGCGCTATGGTTCCATGGCGGCAACCTGCACCAGTCGCGCCACTATTCGCTTTACCTCGCGCTGCAGATCAAGGCGCGGATGGAAGGGATCGCCGGCAAGGTCTACGGGCTGCAGGAAGTCTACCACAAGGGCTGAGCCGGCTCCGGCACACCGGTGAATCGCCCGGACCGGGTCCGGACGGCTCACCGGCTGCGCCGTTTGCGGGACGTCAATACCCCATCATGCCCGGACCATACCCGCCATAGCCGCCCATCATGCCCCAACCGCCACCGCCGAAGCCGGGATGGCCATACCCCATGCCGAAGCCGTAGCCGATGTTCGAAAGCCCCGGCAGCAGCACGCTGGCCTGGCCTTTCTGATAGTCGGTCAGATGCGGCAACAACGCCTTCGCGGCCGCCTGCTCCCGTTCATAAGCCTTCTTCCGCAGGTCGAACATCTGTTGCATCAAGGCAAGGCGCTGGTCCGGCGAGAGCGACCACATCATGCCTGGCCGCATCACCCCCCGCACGCCGTTCCACACGTTCTGCTGCGCGTCGGTCACGGCCTTGGCGTAGGCATCCCAGGCGGGGCGCTGGCCATCGGTGATCTTGAGCGTCTCGCGCAGCACGTCGAGCCTTGCGCCGGCGAACTGCCGCCCGGCCTTGCCGCTCAAACCGCCGCGCGCCCAGCCGTAGCCCTGCATCATGCCGGGTCCGTAGCCGCCTCCGGGGCCGTAACCGGCGCCCGGACCAGCGCCGGGCCCCTGCGCCACGGCCATCGCCGTGCCCGCCGCCAGCAGGCCTGCGGCGGCCATGGTCTTCCATACCTTGAACATGGACATGCTCCTTCATCGGATGCGGGACGCCAACGGCGTCCATCAACGCGAACAGGCTAGGAGCAAGATGATTTGCGGTCGTTGACCTCGATCAAGCGGCCGTGAGCGGGCGGTTGGCGCGGGCCAGAACCACGTCGAACAGGATCTGCGCGCCGGTCTCCGCCTGATCCTCGGTGATCGATTCCGCCTCGTTGTGCGACAGCCCGTCCTTGCAGGGCGTGAAGATCATGGCGCTCGGCACCACGCGGGCGATATGCACGGCATCGTGCCCCGCCCCGGAGACCATCTCCCGCGCCGCCAGCCCGCGCCGCCGGCAGGCCTCGCGGACGAGATCGACGCAGGCGGCGTCGAACGGCGTCGCCTCGACGCGGAAAACCGGGGTCACCACGATCCCGAGCCCGCGCGCCGCGGCGAGCGCCGCCGCCTGTTCGGGGAATTCCCGCGCGAGGCGGGCGATCTCGGCATCCGACGGGTTGCGGAACTCGGCGGCGAAACGCACCTCGCCGGGAACCACGTTGGGCGAGTTGGGATGAACGCTCAGCCGCCCGACCGTGCCGCGCCCCAACTCACCGCATTCGCGCATCAGCCGCTCGACCAGGAGAACGATCTCCGCGGCTCCGGCCAGCGCATCCCGCCGGGCGGCGGGCGGCGTGGTGCCGGCATGGGAGTCGCGGCCGGTCAGCACGATATCGAACCAGACCTGCGCCTGCGCGCCGGTGACGATGCCGACCGCCTCACCTCCCGCCTCGAGCAGCGGCCCCTGTTCGATGTGCAGTTCGAAGAACGCATCGGCCGGGCGATGGGTCGCTGGTTCCGCTCCCTCGGCGCCGATCGCGGCCAGTGCCTCGGCGACGGTCACGCCCGAAGCGTCGCGCAGGGCACGGATCGCCGCCTCGGGCTGCACGCCGGCCCAGACCGCGCTGCCCATCATCGCGCGGCCGAAGCGGCAGCCTTCCTCATCGGTCCAGTTGACCAGCTCGAGGGGCGCCTCGGTGACGATGCCGAGCTCATCGAGCGTGCGCATCACCTCGAGCCCGGCAAGAACGCCGAGCGCGCCGTCGAACTTGCCGCCGGTGGGCTGGCTGTCGAGATGCGAGCCGAACATCACCGGCAAGCGGTTCGGATCGCGCCCTTCGCGGCGGGCGAACATGTTGCCCATCGTGTCGGTGCGCAGGCTGAGCCCGGCGGCGGCGCACCATTCGGCGAAACGGGCGCGTCCCGCGCGGTCCACCTCGGTCAGCGTCACGCGGTTGACCCCGCCTTTCGGCGTCGCACCGATCTCGGCCATGTCCATCAGCGCGCGCCAGAGGCGGGCGCCATCGATCCGGTAATTCGTGCCTTGCGTCATGCCGGCATGATGGCCTCCGGCGCCGCCCGCGCGCAAGACCGCCCCTTGCGCAGCCGCGCCGACACGGAACATTATGACGCAACGGAAAACGGGGATACGCCATGAAAACAATCGGTCATTTCATCAACAACGAGACCGTCGCGGGCACGGGGGCGGAGCGTCTGCCCGTCTTCAACCCGGCGACCGGGGCGCAGACCGGCGCGGTGGCGGTGGCGACAGTGGCGGAAATCGAGGCGGCGATCGCCGCGGCGCGCGCCGCCTTCCCCGCCTGGGCCGCCACCCCGCCGCTGCGCCGGGCGCGGATCATGTTCCGCTTCAAGGAACTCGTCGAGCAGCACAAGGACGAGCTGGCGAAGGCGATCACGCTGGAACACGGCAAGGTCATTGCCGATGCCGGCGGCGAAGTGGTGCGCGGCCTTGAAGTGGTGGAATTCGCCTGCGGCATTCCCGAACTGCTGAAGGGCGATTATTCGCGCAATGTCGGCACCAACATCGACAGCTACTCGTTCCGCGCGCCGCTCGGCGTCGTTGCCGGCATCACGCCGTTCAACTTCCCGGTGATGGTGCCGATGTGGATGTTCCCGATGGCGATCGCCTGCGGCAACTGCTTCATCCTCAAGCCCTCGGAAAAGGACCCCTCGCCCGGCCTGTTGCTCGCCGAACTGCTGAAGGAAGCCGGGCTGCCGGCAGGCGTGTTCAACGTGATCAACGGCGACCGTACCGCCGTCGACGCGCTGCTGACCGACCCGCGCATCGCCGCCGTCAGCTTCGTCGGCTCGACGCCGATTGCCGAGCACATCTACCGCACCGCCTCGCATCACGGAAAGCGCGTGCAGGCGCTGGGCGGCGCCAAGAACCACATGATCGTCATGCCCGACGCCGATCTCGACCAGGCGGTCGACGCGCTGATCGGCGCCGCCTACGGCTCGGCCGGCGAGCGCTGCATGGCGATCTCGGTCGCCGTCGCGGTGGGCGGCATCGCCGACCCGCTGGTCGAGCGCATCGCGAGCCGGGCGCGCAGCCTGAAAGTCGGCCCCGGGCTCGACCCCGAGGCCGAGATGGGGCCGCTGATCACCAGGGAACACCAGGCGAAGGTCGAATCCTATATCGAGGCCGGCATCGCGGAAGGGGCGCGCCTCGTCGTCGATGGCCGCGGCCTGAGATTGCAGGGCCACGAGGAAGGGCATTTCGTCGGCCCGACCCTGTTCGACCATGTCCGGCCCGGGATGAAGATCCACCGCGAAGAAATTTTTGGCCCAGTGCTCTCGGTGGTGCGCGAGGCGAATTTCGATGGCGCGGTGAGGATCATCAACGAGCACGAATTCGGCAACGGCACCTCGATCTTCACCCGCGATGGCGACGCCGCGCGCAGCTTCGCCGACCAGATCGAGGTCGGCATGGTCGGCATCAACGTGCCGATCCCGGTGCCGATGGCGTTCCATTCCTTCGGCGGCTGGAAGCGCTCGGCCTTCGGCGATCACGGCATGCACGGCCATGAAGGCGTGCATTTCTACACCAAGCTGAAGACCATGACCTCGCGCTGGCCGACCGGCATCCGCGCCGGCGCCGAATTCGCGATCCCGACCATGCGGTAGACGGGGTCATCGATCCGATTGTGGCAGGGCCGGCCCGGTGCCGGCCCATCCGCGGCTTGACCAGCCTCAGATGACCGACGCGAAATCGGTCCGGTCAGGCGGACCGGGAGCAAAAAGGAAGCGCGCGCGTTCGCCGCCGAGGCCGATCAGCGCCGAGGACACGGTGCCGAACCCGCCACGCGGGCCGACATTGAGTGCAGTGTCGGCGGGCGGGGCGCGATCCGCCAGCAGCGCCCGCCAGGCTTCCCACGCATCGGCGGCGGGATCGGGGCGGGGGGCAGCCTCGAACGCACCGCGATAGCGGGCAATGCGCGGGCTGTCCGGATCGTTCGGGTCGTGCGCGGTGATCATGGTGATGCCGGGGTCGAGCCGCATCGTCTCCGGCGCGCCGCGTTCCAGCCCGCGCAGGACGTATCCGCCGGCGGCATCGGCGACGAGCAGGTTGAAGCTGCGGTAGCGCCCGGCATCCAGCCGGGCGAGCCGCGCCGCCGCCGCCGCCGCCGAGCGCTCTTCCAGCGCCATCAGCGGCAGCGCGCCCCGGCTTGCCTTGTCCGGCGTGGGGCCGAGGCTGCCGGTGCGGTTGAGCAGTGCGGCGACCACGCCGTGGCGGTTCAGGCCGAGCCAGGTGCCGCCGGCGGTGCGGTCGCGCCCGGCGATCACGCCGGGACGCTCCGGCCAGTGCGCGGCCGGCGGGTCCCACGGCCGCGCCAGCATCTCGTCGCGATTGGCGCCGATCACGACCGGCCAGGCATCGCCCGGCAGGAACGACAGGATCAGCGAGCACATCGCGCGCCGCCGGTCAGTGCGAGCCGAACACCCGGTCGAGAATGGAATCGACCCGGGCGAGATGCAGGCGCGGGTCCATCGCCGCGTCGATCGCCTCCGGGCTGATCCGGCCGGCCACGTCCGGGTCGGCCAGCAGATGGTCGCGGAAGCGGCGGAAATCCGGCTTGCCGAGCGCGGTCCAGGTCGCCATCGCGTTGCGCTGGATGATCCGGTAGGCATCCTCGCGGGAGATGCCGGCGCGGGCGAGCAGCAGCAGCACCTCGCCCGAATGCACGACGCCGCCGAGCGATTCGATATTTTCGGCCATCCGCTCCGGATAGACCGTCAGCTTCTCGATCATGCCGGCCAGCCGGTGCAGGGCGAAATCGAGCGTGATCGTCGCATCTGGCCCGATCACCCGCTCGACCGAGGAGTGGCTGATGTCGCGCTCATGCCAGAGGGCGACGTTCTCCATCGCCGGCACCACGTAGCCGCGCACGATGCGGGCAAGGCCGGTGAGGTTTTCCGACAGCACCGGGTTGCGCTTGTGCGGCATCGCCGACGAGCCCTTCTGCCCGGGGTGGAAGAATTCCTCGGCCTCGCGCACCTCGCTGCGTTGCAGGTGGCGCACCTCGGTCGCCAGCCGCTCGATCCCGGAGGCGATCACGCCGAGGGCGGCGAAGAAGGCGGCGTGGCGGTCGC
This sequence comes from Acidiphilium sp. JA12-A1, assembly GCF_000724705.2. Taxonomy (NCBI): domain Bacteria; kingdom Pseudomonadati; phylum Pseudomonadota; class Alphaproteobacteria; order Acetobacterales; family Acidocellaceae; genus Acidiphilium; species Acidiphilium sp. JA12-A1. The sequence goes on along the minus strand of NZ_JFHO01000004.1, from coordinate 69,663 downwards.
GCGGGATCACCTGGGTCGAGACCGGCTCGGGCCGCAGGCCGAGCTTCTGCGCCACATGCGCCTCGATCGCGGGGTCGAGATGCGCGAAGGTGCCGACCGCGCCGGAAATCGCGCAGGTGGCGATCTCCTCGCGCGCGGCGAGCAGGCGGGCGCGGTTGCGGGCGAATTCGGCGTAGTGACCGGCGAGCTTGAGGCCGAAGCTGGTCGGCTCGGCATGGATGCCGTGGCTGCGGCCGATGGTCGGCGTGAGCTTGTGCTCGATCGCCCGGCGCTTGAGCGCCGCCATCACCGCATCGATCCCCTCCAGCAAAAGATCGCTCGCCTGGGTGAGCTGCACGGCGAGGCAGGTATCCAGCACGTCCGACGAGGTCATGCCGAGATGGACGAAGCGCGAGTCCGGCCCGATTCCCTCGGCCAGCCAGGTGAGGAAGGCGATCACGTCGTGCCGGGTCTCGCGCTCGATCTCGGCGATGCGCTCGACATCGGCCTCGGTCATCGCGGCGATCCGCGCGCCGCCCTTCTCGCGGATGGCGCGGGCGGCCTCGGCCGGCACGTCGCCTGTGGCGGCCATCGCCTCGGCGGCCAGCGCCTCGATCTCGAACCAGATCCGGTAGCGGTTCAAGTCCTGCCAGATCGCGACCATCTGCGGGCGGGCGTAACGCGGAACCATCGAATTCTCCCATCTTCCAGGCCGGCAGGCGGCGCGGCGCCGTTTTGGGCCGGGGCGGTCCGGTTGACAAGATGGGCCGGCTCCGCGAACCCGATGCAATGGAATTCATGCTCGCCGATGCGCTGGTGCTCGCGCAGGTCCTGATGATCGACCTCGTCCTCGCGGGCGACAACGCGATCGTCATCGGTCTCGCCGTGGCGCGGCTGCCCAAGGCGCAGCAGAAACAGGCGATCCTGATCGGCGTCGCGGCGGCCACCGTCATCCGCATCGCCCTCGCGCTGGTCGCGCTCCGGCTGCTGGCGATCATCGGGCTGACGCTCGCGGGCGGCATCCTGCTGCTCTACGTGGTCTGGAAATCCTGGCGCGAGTTCAACCACCAGCCGGAGGAGGCAGCGGGAGAAGCCCCCGGCAAGCTGCGCGACGCGGCGCTGCGGATCATCATCGCCGATATCTCGATGAGCCTCGACAACGTGCTGGCGGTCGCGGGGGCGGCGCGCGACCACCCCGCCCTGCTTGCCGCCGGCCTGCTGGTTTCGGTGGCGCTGATGGGCATCGCCGCCAACCTCGTCGCGCGCCTGCTCACGAAACGGCGCTGGCTGGTCTGGGTCGGGCTCGCGATCGTCCTATATGTAGCGCTTGAGATGATCCATGGCGGCATCCTTCAGGTAGCGGCGCGTCTGGGCTGGCACCTTCCGGCCTGGTTCGGATGAGCGAGGCCGCGGTCGAGATCGCGGGCGGCGCGGACGGGCCGGTGATCGCCCTGACCGGGCTGCTCACCGCCGCCGCGCTGACCGAGGCCTGGCCGCGCGCCATCGCCGTCGCCCGCGCGGCGCAGGGGGTGATGACGCTCGACCTCTCGCGCGCGGCGCGGATCGACACCTCGGGCGCGGCGCTGCTGCTCGCCCTCGAACGCGGCCATGACGGGGAAACCCGCTGGCAGGGGCTGACGCCGGCGGCCGAGGGCCTGATCGCCCGGCTGCGCGCCGCCCTGCCCGAGACCGGCGCGCCGCCGCCGCCGCCGCGCACGGTGCGAGGCCCCGGGCCGCTGCGGACGCTGGGCGTGCGCATCGCCTTCTTCGGCGAGACTATCCTCGCCACGACCGGCCTGCCGGCCCGGCGGCGCTTCCTGCGCGGCGGCAATTTCTTCCGCATCGCCGAGCGCGCCGGCGCGCAGGCGCTGCCGCTGGTGATCATGCTCGGCTTTCTCATCGGCATGATCCTCGCCTTCCAGTCGGCGATCCCGATGCGCCAGTTCGGCGCCGACATCTACGTCGCCGCCCTGGTCTCGCTGTCGCTGTTCCGCGAGCTCGGCCCGCTGCTCGCCGCCGTCATCCTCGCCGGGCGCACCGGCTCGGCCTTCGCCGCCGAACTCGGCACGATGATGGTCAACGAGGAAGTCGCGGCACTGACGACGATGGGAATCGACCCCGGCACCATGCTCGTCATTCCCCGGATGGCGGCGGCGATGCTGGTGATGCCGGCCCTCGCCCTCGGGATCGACGTTTCGGGCGTGCTCGGCATGGGCTTCGTGATGGGCATTCTCGGCTTTCCGCCCTCGGCGATCGTCGCGCAGATGCAGATGGCGACCAGCCCGCACGACGTGCTGCTCGGGCTGATGAAATCGGTCGTCTTCGGCGCCGCGGTGGGGCTGATCGGCTGCCGCGCCGGGCTGACGGCCGGCGGCGGGCCGCGCGCGGTGGGCGAGGCCGCGACCTCGGCGGTGGTGGGCGGCATCGTCGCGACCATCCTGCTCGACGGGCTGTTCGCGGTGATCCTCTACAGGCTCGGCCAGTGAGCGGCGACGCCCCCGCCATCCGCGTCGAAGGTGTTGCGCAGAGCTTCGATGCGCGGGTGATCTTCCAGGACGTGAGCTTCGAGGTCGCGCGCGGCGAGGTGTTCGTCGTGCTCGGCGGCTCGGGTTGCGGCAAGTCAACGCTGTTCAAGCAGATGATCGGGCTGCTCCGCCCCACCGAGGGGCGGATCACCGTTGCCGGGCATGACACGGTGGCCGAGGTCGAGGCGGTCCGCCGCGAGATCGGGGTGATGTTCCAGTCCGGCGCGCTGTTCGGCTCGATGACCCTGCTGGAGAACGTGATGCTCCCGCTCACCGTTTTCACCGACCTGCCTTCCGCCGCCCGCGCCGAGATCGCGCGGGTGAAGCTCGCGCTGGTCGGCCTCGCGGAAGCGGCGAACCGGCTGCCGGCGGAGATTTCCGGCGGCATGGCCAAGCGCGCCGCGATCGCCCGCGCGCTGGCGCTCGACCCGCCGATCCTGTTTCTCGACGAGCCTTCCGCCGGGCTCGACCCGATAACGGGCGCCGGGCTCGACCGGCTGATCCTCGACCTGCGCGCTGCCCTCGGCTGCACCTTCGTCGTGATCACCCACGAGCTCGCCTCGATCTTCGCGATCGCCGACCGCTGCCTGATGCTAGATCGCGAGGCGCGCGGCATGATCGCGCTCGGCGTGCCGCGCGAGCTCAAGGCCGCGGCCACGCATCCGCGCGTGCGCGCGTTTTTCAACCGCGAGGAGGATCCCGCATGAGCCGGATCACGGGAGGGCGCTGATGGAACCCAGAGGCGCCGCACTGCGCACCGGGCTGTTCGTGATCGGCGCCATCGTCGTGCTGGTCGGGCTCGTCTTCCTGCTGTCGGGCAACATGTTCCGGCCGGGCGCGATCTACGAATCCTATTTCCGCGAATCGGTGCAGGGGCTCGATGTCGGCTCGGCGGTGAAGTTCCGCGGGGTGACGATCGGCAAGGTGAGCGAGATCGGCCTCGTCGCGGCGGACTATCCGCCGCCCGACCCGAAGAACCTGAACGAGAAGGTCTATCACCAGGTCGTGGTCCAGTACCGGATCGACCCGCGCAAGCTCGGGCGCGATGCCGACATCCTCGAAGCGATCCAGCACGGGCTGCGCGTGCAGGTCGCGCCGCAGGGAATCACCGGCCTCGCCTATCTCGAACTCAGCTTCGTCAACCCGCAGAACAACCCGCCGCAGTCCGTGCCCTGGACGCCGCATCATCTCGTCATCCCCTCGGTGCCGAGCACGCTGACCGAGGTGCAGGACGCGGTGCAGGGCTTCCTCAACAACATGCGGCACGTGAAGCTCGGCCGGACGATCGACACGCTGACCTCGATGATCGACACCGTGAACCGCGAACTGACCACCGGCAGCGCTCACGAGGCGCTGGCCAATGTCAACGGGCTGCTGGTCGAGCTCAAGCACCAGGTCAGGCAGGCCGACCTGCCGGCGACGACCCGCTCGATGCGCACCCTGGCCGACGGCACGCAGACCCGCGAGATCCTGCAGCAGCTCGAAACCACGAGTGCGGCACTCGCGAAGGCGAGTGCGGCGATGCCGGCGCTGATCGCCCAGTCGGAGGCGACGATCCGCCACGCCAACGAGGCGACGGCGATGGTCGAGCGGCAGATGCTGCCGATCCTGCAATCGCTGAAGCAGGCCTCGGCCAATCTCGAAGACCTGTCCGACACGCTGAAACGCAATCCCGCCGCCGCGCTGCGCGGCAGGGAACCGCCGAGAGAGACGCCATGACCCCGATCTCCCGCCGCCTCGCCCTCGCCGCCCCGCTGGCCCTTGCCGGCTGCGGCACGGTGCTGTCGGAACAGCCCTATCGCCCGCGCACCGACTGGCCGCTCGCCCCGGCGCCGGATCTCCACCCGGCATCCCGCCCCTCACGCAAGGTGGTGAAGGTTCATGGCCTCGATGCCGGCCCGGCGCTGACCGATCGCGGGCTGATCACGCTCGAAGCCGATGGGAGCATCCATCGCGGCTATTACAACCGCTGGGCCACGGCGCCGGCGGATGCGGCGACCGCGGCGCTGATGACCTGGCTGCAGGCCTCGGGCGATTTCGCCGCGGTGGTGGGGGATGGATCGTCGGTGACCTCGGATCTGACGGTCGGCGGCACGCTCGACACGCTGCTCGCGGCACCCGCGCGGGGCGAGGCGCGGGCGGCGCTGACCCTGGTGGTCGCGAAGCCGGTCGGCATCGGCGAGCGGCCGCTCGCGCAGAAGCGCCTGACCGCGACGGCACCGCTCGCGGGCGCCGCCCCGGCCGACCTGGTGGCCGCCCAGCGTGCCGCCCTTGCCGGCGTGCTGCGCCAGGCGGTCGCCCTGGTCGCGCGGTTCCGGTAGGCCCGGCCGGTCAGCCCTCTTCCGCGGTATTGGGATCGAGCGTCGCGGCGATGGGCGTGGTGCGCGGCAGGATCTGGTAGGGCTGCTGCTGCTCGTTGGGCACCGGCTCGCGCACGCGCTGGCGCCAGACGCCGAAACCCACCGCCGCCGCGGCCGCGAGGGCCAGGAAATAGAACAGCCCGCCGGGGCCGATCCGCGTCATCGCCATCGCCGCGATGATCGGGCCGATTGCCGCGCCGATGGAATAGACCAGCACGAGGCCGCCGCTGGCCCCCACCCGCTGGTCGGGCTCGAGAAAGTCGTTCGTATGGGCGACGCAGAGCGGGTAGAGGGTGAAGACGAGGCCGCCGAACAGCAGGCCGAGCGTATCCACGACGTCCGGCCGCCGGGCCAGGAGGCCGAGCACGAGGCTGACCAGCCCGGTGCCGGCAAACGTGCCGATGATCACCTTGCGCCGGTCGAACCGGTCGGAAAGCCGCCCGATCGGGATTTGCAGCACCACGCCGCCCAGGATCACGAGGCTCATGAACAGCGCGGTCTGCGGCCTGCCCATGCCGAGCCCGTGCGCGTAGATCGCGCCGAGCGCGTAGAAACCGCCGAGCATCACGCCGGTCACCGCCGCGCCGATGATGCCGAGCGGCGAGATCCGGTAGAGACGGACGAAGGAGAGCGGCGTCGCCCCCCCCAGCGCGGGGCCGGGGATCCGCGTCAGCGCGATCGGGATCACCGCGAGCGAAAGCAGGATCGAGGCGGCGATGAACGGCAGCGCCGGGACGCGGTTGCCAAGGTCGAGCAAAAACTGTCCCGCCCCCTGCCCGGCATAGAGCGCGACCATGTAGAAGGCGAGGATGGCGCCGCGGGTCTGCGGCGTCGCCCGCTCGTTCAGCCAGCTTTCGATGCAGATGAAGACGCCGGCAAGCGACAGGCCCTCGATGAAGCGCAGCACCGCCCAGAAGCCGAATTCCTGCCAGACCGTGCAGGCCAGCGTGCTCGCCGAGAACAGCGAGACGAAGGCGGTGAAGGCGCGGATATGGCCGACCCGCTCGATGATCCGCCCGGCGCGCAGCGCGCCCAGCGTCAGCCCGGCGTAATAGGCGGTGCCGATCAGCCCGATGAGCAGCTGCGTCGTGCCCGCGGCTTCGAGCCGCAGGCTCATCAGCGTCGCGAGAAAGCCGCTGCCGGCCATCAGCATGAAGATGGAGAACAGCAGACTGCGGACGGAAAGCAGCGAGGAGACCATCAGAACCTCATCCTGCCGCAAGGCAAAGGAGACGCCAAGGCGACCGACGATCCGTCCCGGACCGGCCCACCGCCTGGAGCACTTCCCGATCCTTCCGGGTCGGCTTCCGTGCTCTATTGTATTGATAAATAGAGCATCATCCGATCAGATGACTCCACCCGACCGGGTGATGCTCTAGGCGGTGGGCCGGCTGCGGTCAATGCCGCCGGTGCGGGTCAGCTTCGCCCGCATGCCCGATCAGGCGGCGGTGCGCAGCGTCCCGCCTTTGCCGTCCTGCGCCGCCCGGCATTCGACCAGGGCGGCGTGGAGCGCGCGGATCGCGTCGTCGAAGCGGTCGGTATCGAGAATGAACTGGATGTCGACATTGCGCATCTGGTGCTGCATCGCCTTCACCCCGATTCCCGCCGCGCCGAGCGCGTCGAGCGCGCGGCCGACACAGCCCTCCGCGCTGAGATCGCTGCCGATCAGCGCGACCATGGCGAGGCGCGGCGCCGAGACCTCGGCGTTCGGAAATCGCGCCTCCAGATCGGCGATCACCCGGCGCACCGTCGGCCCGCCGGCGGCGAGGTAATGGGTGATGGCGTTGGCGTTGGACGACTTGCTGACGATGCGCGCGCGGTGCTTCGTCAGCGTGTCGAGGATCGCCGCGTCATAGCCCTTCTTGCCGACCATGTCCTGCTCGAAGAACTGAAGCGCGCGCAGCTCGCGGATGCCGGTGACGATCTCGATGCGCGGCGCGGCTGAAACGTAGTCGGCGCAGATCAGCGTGCCCTCGTCGTGCCGGTCGAAGGTGTTGCGCACCCGCAGCGGAATGCCCGCCTGGCGCAGGCCGCGCGCCGCACCGGGATGGATGACCTCGACCCCGAGATTGGCGAGCTGGTCCGCCACGTCGTAATTCGTGCGGCCGATCTTGCGCGCCTTGCCGACGCCGACGACCTTCGGATCGGCGCTGGAGAGATGGAACTCCTTGTGGATGATCGCCTCGCGCGCGCCGGTGAGCACGGCGAGCCGGGCGAAGGTCATCTCGGTGTAGCCGCGGTCGTATTTGCGGACCATGCCGTCGCTGCATTTCACATAGCCGGTGACGATCGGCAGGGTGGTCGCTGAGTCGATCCCGTCGAGCCCGGTGCGGATCCGCTCGTCGAGATCGAGGTTGCGCCCGTCCTGCCAGCCGGTCAGGTCGACGAAGGCCGCGTTGACGCCGCGGGCACGCAGCAGCAGGGCGGTGTTGTGCGCGCTGTGCGCCTCGCCGAGCCCGGCGAGCAGCTCGCGCAGGGTGGCGAGCGGTTCGTCGAGCCGGAAATGGCCGTGGCCGCGCAGGCGGTCGAGATCGTCGAGGCAGGCGCGGGTCTCGCCGATCCGGGCGGCGACGAAGTCATCCGCCAAAGCGCGCTCGGGCGACGTGCCGAACACCTCCTCGTTGCGGGCGCGCATCGCGGCGGCGACCGCATCGAGCGCGTCGCGCCAGTCGCCCTTCTCGCCATCGGCGGCGAAGCTGGCATACAGCCCGGGCGGTTTCGCGGCGTCGGTCTTCTTTTTCGGCTCCAGCAGCAGGTCGGTGATCCCGCCATAGGCAGAGACCACGAAGATCCGCCGGTAGAGATCGCGGCCGGCGCGGCCGGCGATCAGCACGTTGCCGACAACCGCGTCCGTCGCCGCGATCGACGTGCCGCCGATCTTCTCGACACTCGGAGCCATGCTCATGCCGCGCGCTCGCGCCGCACCAGCGGGCCCTTCACGATGTCGACGGTCGTGAACGCGCGGTCGGCGATGAAGTCCGGCCGCCGCGATTTCGGGCCGAACGGCTCGACCAGGCTGTTCGCCTTCGCGTTGAACACGAAGAACGCGTTCGAGCGCGGGAACGGCGTGATGTTGCCGTTCGAGCCGTGCATCGTGTTGCAGTCGAACAGCACCACGGTGCCGGCCTTGCCCGTCGGCGCGACGATGCCGTGATCGCTGGCGAGCGCGGTCAGCATCTCGCGGTCGGGCACGCCGTATTCCTGCTTCTTCAGCGAGGAGCGGTAATGGTTCTCCGGCGTCTCGCCGACGCAGGTGAGATATTTGCGGTGCGAGCCGGGGATGACCATCAGCGGCCCGTTATTCGCGGTATTCTCCGCCAGCAGGATCGACATCGACAACGCGCGCATCCGCGGCATGCCGTCCTCGACATGCCAGGTCTCGAAATCGGAGTGCCAGTAGAACTCCTTGCCATCGAAGCCCGGCTTGTAGTTGAGCCGCGACTGATGGATGTAGACGTCGTCATCCAGCAGGAAGCGCGCCACCCCGGCAATCCGCGAATCCGCGGCGAGACGGCCGAGCAATTCGTTCTGCGCGTGGATCGCGAAGATCGAGCGCACCTCGTCGCTGCCGCGCTCGGTGATGATGGTCTCGCGGTCGAGCCCGGCGGGGTTGGCCAGCAGATCCATCGACCCCGATTGCAGCAGCGCGATCTCGGCGGGGTCGAACACGTTCTCCAGCACGAGATAGCCGTTGGTGTCGTAGAACCGCGTCTGCTCGTCGCTCAGCGGCGCGCCGGGCGCCCAGCGCCCATGCACCACCGGATCATGGCGCGGCAGCAGCGACGGGGTGGGTTCGCGGCGCGACGGATAGAGATCGTCCATTGTCTGTTCTCCCACGTTTCGTTCGTTGCGGACCGGGACCTCAGGCCGCCTCGCCGACCGGGGCGGGCGGATAGGCGCCGGACGCGTCATGCACCTCCTGCCCGGTGACCGGCGGGTTGAACACGCAGGCGGTGACGATATCGGTCTTCGGGCGCACCACATGGCGGTCGTGCCTGTTGAGCACATAGAGCACGCCCGGCTTCAGCTGGTGCGTCTCGCCGGCGTCGAGATCCTCGATGGTGCCCTCTCCGCTCAGGACGAAGACGGCTTCGTAATGATGCTTGTAGTGCATCCGCAGCTCCTTGCCCGCGTACATCGTGGTGATGTGGAACGAGAAGCCCATGCCGTCGTCGCGCAGCAGCATGCGCACGCTGTCCCAGCCATCGGTGACGACCTTTCGCTCCGAGGCCTGCGCCTCCTTCAGAGTCCGGATGATCATGTTTCTGCTCCTTGCTTCGTGTCGCGGCCCGTCACTCGGCGGCGACGCTGTAGGTGGGCGCGGTGGCCTCGTTCACGGCGCGTTCGAGAATGTCGAGCCCGGCCGCCAGCAGGTCATCATCGATGGTGAGCGGCGCCAGCACCTTGACGATCTCGCCACCGGCGCCGCTGGTCTCGATCACCAGCCCCTCGCGGAAGGCGATTCCGGTGATGCGCTCGGCCATCTCGCCGGTGCCGGCATCGATGCCCTGCATCATGCCGCGGCCGCGCGTGCCCATCCCATGCCGCGCCGCGATCGCATCGAGCCGGCGGCCGAGCAGGTCGCCGCGCCGGGCGATGTCGGCGGCGAAGGCGTCATCGCTCCAGAAATGGCGGATCGCCGCGGCGGCGGTGACGAAGGCGTGGTTGTTGCCGCGGAACGTGCCGTTGTGCTCGCCGGGCTTCCACTGGTCGAGTTCCGGGCGGAACAGGGTCAGCGCGAAGGGCGCGCCGATGCCGGAGAGCGATTTCGCGAGGGTGATGATGTCGGGGCGGATGCCCATCTCCTCGAAGCTGAAGAAGCGGCCGGTGCGGCCGCAGCCGGCCTGGATGTCATCCACGATCAGCAGCGCGCCGTGGCGCTTCGCGAGCGCGGCGATCTTGCGCATCCATCCGGCGGAGGCGGCGTTCAGCCCGCCCTCGCCCTGCACCGTCTCGACCAGGAACGCCGCCGGCGCGTCGAGGCCCGAGGAGCCGTCGGCAAGGCGCTGCTCCAGCAGGTCGGCGGTATCGATCTCCGGGCCGTAATACCCGTCATAAGGCTCGTGGCTGACATGGGCGAGCGGCACGCCGGCGCCGCCGCGCTTGCCCTCGTTGCCGGTGCAGGCGAGGGCGCCGAGCGTCATGCCGTGGAAGCCGTTGGTGAAGGCGATCACGGTCTGCCGGCCGGTCACCTTGCGGGCGAGCTTGAGCGCGGCCTCGACGGCATTGGTTCCGGTCGGGCCGACGAACATGGCGCGATAATCCATGCCTCGCGGCTTCAGGATCACGGTTTCCAGCGCGTCGAGGAACTCGGCCTTGGCGTCGGTATGGAAGTCGAGTCCATGAGCGATGCCGTCGCGGGCGATATAGTCGATCAGCGCCCGTTTCAGCACCGGATGATTGTGGCCGTAATTCAGCGACGAGCAGCCGGCGAGGAAATCCAGGTAGCGGCCGCCGTGGCTGTCATGCAGCCAGGCGCCTTCGGCCCGCGTGAACTGGCGCGGGATCGCGGTGCAGTAGCTCCGCACCCGGGACTCCATGCGCTCGTAGATCGCGGTATCCGGCTTGCGCCGGGAGGGGCGCGGCAGATCGGTCATGAGATGTCCTTTCGTGCTGGTTCGGCGACGGGCTGGGGAAGGCCGATCGTCACCTCGAACTCGGTGTCGTGCAGGCCGGCGAAATGGGCGGCGCGGTCGAAGCGCACCGCCCGGGCGAACGAGCCGCCGCGCCGGCGGGCAAGGCTTTCGAACAGCCGCCACGACGCGGTGTTCGCCTCGGTGATGGTGGTGGTCAGGGCGCGCACGCCGGCAATGGCGGGACGGTCGAGCAGCGCATCGAGCATCTGCCCGCCGAGGCCGATGCCCCGCGCCGCGGACGAGACCGCGACCTGCCAGACGAAGATGCGCGAGAGGTCTGACGGCGGGCGGTAGCCCGAAATCCAGCCGACCACCGCGCCCTCGCGCTCGGCGAGCACGCAGGTTTCGGCGAAATCGGTGCATTGCAGCAGGTTGCAATAGGCCGAATTGGCATCGAGCGGCGGGCAGTCCGCGATCAGCGCGGTCACCGCCGGACCATCGGCCGCGGTCGGCCGACGCAGCGCCACCGCGCTGCCGCACGGTGCCGCCAGATTGTCGATATGGCCCGGAATTATTTCATCCTCCGAAACAGATTTGTCCCGTGTCGCGCCACCACAGGCAGCGACGTGAAACCAGAGATACGAAAATATTTGAAAATATCAAGTTTTTTTGTGAATGTTTTCGCCGAAGCGCCCATAATGTCCATGAAATATCTTTCGATTATTGAAATATATTCCCGTTGCAAACGGCGCCGTTCTGAGGCTCCATGCGGGCATGGACGAAGATCTCACCAGCGCGACGCTGCGGGCCATCCGCCGCATCCTGCGGGCCACCGACCAGGGCAGCCACCGCCTCTACGCGGCGACGGGGCTGACCACCTCGCAATTCCTCGTGCTGCAGGAAATCGACCGCCGGGGCGACGCCACGCCGGGCACCATCGCCACGGCGCTGCAATTCGGCCAGGCGACCATCACCAATATCGCCGACCGCCTCGTTGCCGCCGGGCTGATCACCCGCCGCCGCGGCGAGCGCGACAAGCGCCAGGTGATCCTGGCGGCGACGGATGCGGGCCGCGCCGCGCTCGGGCGCGCGCCGGACCTGTTGCAGGAGCGCTTCCGCGACCGCTTCCAGGGCCTGCCGCTCTGGGAGCGGGCGATGATTCTTGCCGCGCTCGAACGCGTCGGCTCGCTGCTCGACGCCAGCGGAATCGACGCCGCGCCACTGATCGCCGCGGGTGCGATCGACCGCGCCGCCGGCCCTCCGGCGGAGGCCGAACCGGCGCCCCGCCAGGACGCGGCCCCGGCAATCGGGCATCCGTCCTGACTTTTTTCGGTCTCCGCCGGCGCCTGCCGGTGAAACAAGGTGATACAATCCATAGATGAGGGTGCGATATGCGGCGCCGGGTCTCGTCGGGCGCCGCTCCGGTCAACCAAGGAGGGGCCATGACCCGGAAGCTGGAACTCCACGTCAACGGGCAGGTGCATATGGTCGAGGCGGAGCCCGACAGCATGCTGCTCTACGCATTGCGCGACAATCTCGGCCTGCACGGTCCGAAATTCGGCTGCGGGCTTTCGGAATGCGGCGCCTGCACCGTCATCCTGAACGGCAACGCCGTGCATTCCTGCGTAACACCGCTGCAGGCGGCCGTCGGCCAGAAGATCACCACGCTCGAGGGGCTGTCCTCCGACGGCAAGCCGAACAAGTTGCAGCAGGCTTTCATCGACGAACAGGCCGCGCAATGCGGCTACTGCATCAACGGCATGATCATGACCGCGCAGGCCCTGATCGATCGCAAGCCGCACGCCACGCGCGACGAGATCAAGACCGCGCTCGAAGGCAATCTCTGCCGCTGCGGCACGCACATGCGCATCCTGCGCGCGGTCGAGCGCGTCACCACGGGTCATGCCGCCCAGGGAGGCACCCCATGAACGCTGTCAACGGCGTCGGCCGCCGCGTCTTCCTGCAGGGCAGCGGCGGGCTGTTCATCGCCTTCAGCCTGTTCGGCCGCGCCGAGGCCGCCGAGGCGCCGCAGAAGATCGGCACCGTCCATGCCCCGCCGCCGGCAGATCGCCTCTATGCCTGGCTCGCCGTGCACCCGGACAACACGGCAACATTGTTCACCGGCAAGGTCGATGTCGGCACCGGCACCGAGACCGCCCTTGCCCAGATCGCGGCCGAGGAACTCGACTTTCCGGTCGATCGGCTCGGCGTGGTGATGGGCAACACCGCGGAAACGGTCAATCAGGGCCCCAGCTATGGCAGCCGCACCATCCGCTATGCCGGCCCGCAGATCCGCCAGGCCGCCGCCGCCGGCCGCGCCGCGCTGCTCGACCTCGCCGCCCGGCATTTCGGCACGAAGGCCGACGCGCTCACGGTGAAGGACGGCGTGGTGTCGGTGAAGGGCGCGCCCGGCAAGACCGTGACCTATGGCAAGCTCGTCGACGGCAAGCGGCTCGACATGAAGATCGGCGCCAGCGGCACCTCGTTCGGCATGAAGGTGGCACCGCAGGCGAAGCCCAAGAACCCGGCGGACTATACGGTCGTCGGCCGTTCGGTTCCGCGCAAGGACATTCCGGGCAAGATCCTCGCCGACTTCACCTATATCCAGGACGTCCGGGTGCCGGGCATGCTGCATGGCCGCGTGGTGCGCCCCTATGGCGTGCATGCGAAGCTGGAAAGCGTCGACGTCTCCGCGGTGAAGGACATTCCCGGCTTCGTGCAGCTTGTCCGGCGCGACAATTTCCTCGGTGTCGTGTGCGAGACCGAGTGGGGCGCCATCCAGGCCGCGGCGAAGCTCGGCTCGGTGCTGCATCCGAAGGGCCCCGATGCCTACCCGGCGAAATGGTCCAAATGGGACGGCCTGCCGCCGATGGACCGGATCTGGGACGTGGTGCGCGACGCCCCCGGCAAGACCACGATGGTCGCCAACCGCGGCTCGGTCGACAACGCGATGGCAACCGCCGCGAAGACGCTGAAGGCCACCTACCAGACGCCGTTCCAGATGCATGGCTCGATCGGCCCCTCCTGCGCGGTGGCCGATGTGAACAAGGAACGGGCGATCTTCTGGTCCGGCACGCAGATGCCGCACGAGGCGCGGCGCGACATGGCGAAGCTGCTCGGCATGAAGCCCGACCAGATCGAACTGCGCTGGTTCGAGGCTGCCGGGGCCTATGGCCGCAACGGGCTCGAACACGCGGTGGCCGACGCGGCGCTGATGTCGCAGGCGGTGGGCCGGCCGGTCCGCGTGCAGTGGATGCGCTGGGACGAGCACGGCTGGGAGCCCAAGGGGCCGCCAATCGCGCAGGACCTCGAAGCGGCGATCGACGCCAAGGGCAACGTCACCGCCTGGCGCCACCGGATGTGGATTCCGACCTTCCTCGACACCACGCTGATCGCCGCCGAGCTGATCGGCCGCCCGGATCTCGTCGGCTCGGTCGGCCACGGCCTGCCGGCGATCACCTATGCCTACCAGTTCGAGAACGCCGAGGTCTCCTCGCATGGCGATGGCAAGGTCGCGCTGCGCACCGCGTGGCTGCGCTCGCCCGCGCAGTACGAGACGACCTTCGCGATGGAATCCTTCATCGACGAACTCGCCGCCGCCACCGGGCAGGATCCGCTGGACTTCCGCCTCAAGCACCTCAAGGATCCGCGCGCGATCGACGTGCTGAAGGCGGCGGCGAAGCAATATGGCTGGAAGCCCCGCCCCGCACGCGGCCGATCGCCACAGGGCGGCAATCCCGTCACCGGGCGCGGCATCGCGTGGGTGAACCGCGACGACAGCCGGGTCGCGACCATCGCCGATGTCACGGTCGATCCGCAGAGCGGGACGATCAGGGTCGAGCGCGTCGTCGTCGCGCATGATTGCGGGCTGGTGGTGAACCCGGACGGAATCCGCAACCAGGTCGAAGGCAACGTGATCCAGTCGATCAGCCGCACGCTGCACGAGGAGGTCACGTTCGACCGCTCGCACGTGACCAGCCGCGACTGGGTGGGCTACCCGATCCTGCGCTTCAGCGAGGTGCCGGACAGCATCGAGGTCGTGATCGTCAACAACGATCCGAAATACCCGATGCACGGGGCCGGCGAGCCCGCCACCTGCCCGACCGCGGCGGTCATCAGCAACGCGGTCTATGACGCGGTGGGCATCCGGCTCCGCGAACTGCCGTTCCGGCCGGACCGGGTGAAGGCAGCACTCGGCCGGGCCTGACCGCCGGCGCTTCCGCGAGGGCGGCGGGGCGGCCTAGCCGCCCTCCTCCTCCTCGCGGAAGATCGCCTTCGCCATGCGGAAGGCGGAATTCGCCGCCGGCACGCCGGCATAGACGGCAACCTGCATCAGCGTCTCGGCGATTTCCTCCCGGGTCGCTCCGGTGTTGCGGGTCGCGCGCAGATGCAGCTTGAACTCCTCCTCGCGCCCGAGTGACGCGGTGATCGCCAGCACCAGCAGCGAGCGCATCGCCCGCGGCAGGCCCGGCCGGGTCCAGACCTTGCCCCAGGCGGTTTCGGTGATGAAGCGCTGGAAGTCGCGGTCGAACTCCGTCGCCCCGTCCAGCGAACGGGCGACATGGGCGGGGCCGAGCACCGCACGGCGCACGCCGAGCCCGGCCTCATACGCATCGCCGCCGCCGCGGGCGGCAAGGAAGTCGAGCATCGCGCGGGTAACGTCCGCTGACTTCTCGACGGTGGGAATATGCGCGGCATTCTCGATGACGGCGAAGCGCACATCCGGCGCCCCCGCCTCGACCAGCGCCGTCATCAGCGCCTGCGCGCTGGCCACCGGCGTCGAGACATCGCCATCGCCGACCAGCACCAGGGCCGGCACCTTGAGCCGGCGCGTCGTCGGCCCGAGATCGGCCATCGCGATCGCCATCGCGCAGCCCGCATAGCCATCGATGCTGGTGCCGCGCAGCATCGCGCGCAGGCCGCGCGCCGGCGGCGCGTCGATGAAGCCGGGCGTCACCCAGCGCGCCAGCACCCCGTCCTCGATCGCGCCGATTCCCTGCCCGCGCACGCTCGCCACCCGCTCGCGCCAGGATTCGAGCGAGGGGATCGCCATCGCGGTGTCGCAGAGCATCAGCGCCTCGGTGCGGCCGGGATGCCGCGCCGCGAATTCCTGGGCGATCATCCCGCCGATCGAGATGCCGCCGATGACCGCGGCGCCCACGCCGAGCGCGTCGAGCACCGCGGCGACATCGCCGGCGAGTTGCGCCATGGTGTAATCGCCCGGCGTCGACTCGGTCAGGCCATGGCCGCGCATGTCCGGGCGGATGACCCGGAAGCTCCGCGCGAGCGCCGCGGCCTGGTCGTCCCAGACCCGGTGGTCGGTCCCGAGCGAATGCAGCAGAACCAGCGGCGGCGATCCGTCCCGCCCGTCGATCCTGACATGAACATTGATGTCACCCGCCATCACGAACATCGCCCGCTCCTTCCCTCGCGCCGTTGCCCGGACCATAGGGCCGGCGCGCGGCTCCCGGCAACCGCGGACGGGGCTTGATCGCCGCCGCGCCACGTGATCTTGTCATCAATGTGTCACGTTACTGTCATCGCCATGACATGCAGGCGCGTTAACTGGCAGCGCCAATTCAAAAAAGGGGACTCTGCATGAAACGCCGCACCCTGATCGCCTCGGCCCCGGCCACGGCGCTGGTCGCCGCAACCGCGCGCGCCGCAGCGCCCACCCGGGTCGTGCTCTGGCACGCCATGGGTGGCGCGCTCGGCGACAAGCTGCAGTCGATCGTCGACGCCTTCAACAAGAGCCAGGCGGATTTCGCCGTCGACGCAGTCTACAAGGGCTCCTACCCGCAGGTGCTGACGGCCACCATCGCCGCCTGGCGCGCCGGCAAGGCGCCCTCGATCGCCCAGGTGTTCGATGTCGGCACCGCCGACATGCTCGGCGCCGGCCGCGCCGTGGTCGATGTCTACAAGCTCGCGGAGATGACGGGCGTGCCGATCGAGGCATCCACCTATATCCCTGCGGTGCGCGGCTACTACAGCCTCAACGACGGCAAGATGGGCGCTGCCCCGTTCAACTCCTCGACCGCGCTGATGTGGATCAACGAGGACGCCTTCGAGAAGGCCGGACTCGACCCCAAGGCCCCGCTCGCGACCTGGGACGACGTGATCAAGGCCGCCCGCGCGGTCAAGGCGAAGGGGGCCGCTGAAATCCCGGTGATGACCTCATGGCCGACCTGGGTGCATTTCGAGCAGTTCGCCGCCATCCACAATGTCGAATACGCCACGCTGAATGACGGTTTCGGCGGCCCGAACCCGAAACTGCGGCTCGACTCGCATCCCTTCGTGCGCAATCTCGACACGCTGCTGACGATGCAGAAGGAAGGCCTGTTCCACTACGAGGGCCGCGACGGCAAGCCGAGCCCGATCTTCTATGCCGGCAAGGCGGCGATCACCTTCGACAGCTCCTCGATCTACGGCCAGCTGGTGAAGAGCGCGAAGTTCCGCTTCGCCAACGCCTACCTCCCCTACCATCCCTCGATCATCAAGAGCCCGATCAACTCGATCATCGGCGGCGCCGCCTTCTGGGCGATGACCGCGCCGGGCCGTGGCAAGGCGGAATACGAGGCCGTGGCGCGTTTCTTCAAGTTCATCTCCGAACCGCAGAACGATGCCGGCTGGGCCGAGGCCACCGGCTATGTGCCGGTGACGCTGGCGGGGAACGACTACATCGCCAAGCAGGGCTTTTACGCAAAGCAGCCGGGCGGCGACCTCGCGGTCAAGCAGCTCACCCGCACGGAGCCGACGAAGTATTCGCGCGGCATCCGCCTGGGCGGCATGCCGGAAGTCCGCGTGATCATCGAGGAAGAGTGGGAAAGCGCGATCCAGAACGGCACGCCGGCCCACAAGGCGCTGGCGCGCGCCCAGCAGCGCAGCCAGGCGGTGGTCGACCGCTTCGCCCGCGCCCTGCACGGCTGACCAGCCGGCGCGATGGAGAGACGCACCCTCTTCGGCGGCCGGCTGCTGCCGGCCGTCCTGGTGGCCCCGCAGCTCGCCATCACGATCCTGTTCTTCCTGCTTCCCGCCTGGCGCGCTTTCTCCGAAAGCGTCCAGGCGACGGACGCCTTCGGGCTGAACACCAGCTTCGTCGGTCTCGCCAATTTCCGCACGCTGATGAGCTCGCCGGTCTATCAGGCGGCCCTGCTGCGCACCGTGCTCTTCTGTGCGGCAGTCACCGTGCTGTCGATGGCCGGCGGCCTCGTGCTTGCCTGCTTCGCCAATCGCGGCATACGCGGCCAGTCGGTCTATCGCGTCCTGCTGATCTGGCCCTATGCCATCGCACCGGCTCTGGCCTCGGTGATCTTTGTCTTCCTGCTCCAGCCGCAGATCGGGCTGCTCTCCAACGTCCTTGCCCGGTTGGGGATCGATTTCAACTATGCCACCAACGGCACCGACGCCTTCGGCCTGATTGTGCTGATCGCTGCCTGGAAGCAGGTCAGCTACAATTTCATCTTCTACCTTGCGGGCCTGCAATCGGTGCCCGCCTCGGTGATCGAGGCGGCGACGCTCGACGGCGCGCGGGGCTTCTACCGGTTCCGCACCGTGATCTGGCCGCTGCTCGCCCCCACCACCTTCTTCCTGCTGGTGATCAACACCGTCTACGCCGCCTTCGACGCCTTCGCGCTGATCTTCGCGCTCACCGGCGGCGGCCCGGGCAGCTCGACGACGACGCTGGTGGTCAAGGTCTATCGCGACGGGGTGATCAATCTCGATCTCGGCGGCTCGGCCGCGCAATCGGTCATCCTGATGGCGCTGATCGTGGTCCTCACCACGATCCAGTTCCGCTATACCGGCAAGCGCGCGACATGAACCGCAAGCCCGACTACCTTGCCCACGCCGTGCTCATCCTCGGCGTGCTGATCTTCATCTTCCCGATCTGGGTCGCCTTTTCCGGCGCCACCCAGTCGGCCGGGGCGATCAACCGCGGCGACCTGTCGCTGATCCCGCGCCTCTCGGGCCTGCCCGTGTTCATAAATGCGCTCGGCTTCGGCAACACGGCGAAGGGCGGCGTGCCGATCTGGCACATGATGATGGTCAGCGCGCTGATGGCGCTCGGCATCGCCCTCGGCAAGATCGCGATCTCCTCGATCTCGGCCTTCGCCATCGCCTTCTTCCGCTTTCCCTTCCGCATGGTCGCCTTCTGGCTGATCTTCATCACGCTGATGCTGCCGGTCGAGGTGCGGATCATCCCGACCTATTCGGTGATGTCGGACTTCCACCTGATCAACACCTTCACCGGCCTGACCATGCCGCTGATCGCCTCGGCGACGGCGACGCTGCTGTTCCGCCAGGTCTTCCTCGCGGTGCCGGACGAGCTGGTCGAGGCGGCGAAGCTCGACGGCGCCGGGCCGATGCGCTTCTTCTTCGACATCCTGCTGCCGGTCTCCGGCGCCAATCTCGCCGCCCTGTTCGTGATCCTGTTCGTCTATGGCTGGAACCAGTATCTCTGGCCGCTGCTGGTCGCGACCAACGGGCGGCTCGACACGATCGTGCTCGGCATCGTGCAGATGATCACCTCGGACCAGCTCACGCCCTGGAACCTCGTCATGGCGGCGACCATCCTCGCCATCGTGCCGCCGGTCTTCGTCGTGGTGGCGATGCAGCGCTGGTTCGTCGCCGGCCTCACCGAAACGGACAAGTAATGGCAACGCTGGAACTGCAGGGACTGACCAAGAGCTTCGGCCGGACGACCGTGCTGCACGGCATCGACCTGCGCCTCGCCGATGGCGAGATGCTGGTCATCGTCGGCGCCTCGGGCTGCGGCAAGTCAACCCTGCTGCGCCTCGTCGCAGGGCTGGAGGCGCCGAGCAGCGGCCGCATCCTGCTCGATGGGCGCGACATCACCGATGTCGATCCCTCCAAGCGCGACATCGCGATGGTGTTCCAGAACTACGCGCTCTATCCGCACATGAGCGTGTTCGACAACATGGCCTACGGGCTGAAGCTCAAGGGCATGGCGAAGGCCGAGATCGCCCGCCGGGTCGAGGATGCCGCCGACACGCTGGGGCTTTCGGAACTGCTCGGGCGCAAGCCGCGCGCGCTCTCCGGCGGCCAGCGCCAGCGCGTCGCCATGGGGCGCGCCATCGTGCGCGAGCCGAAGCTGTTCCTGTTCGACGAGCCGCTCTCAAATCTCGACGCCCGGCTGCGGGTGCAGGTGCGCGCCGATATCCGCAAGCTGCAGAAGCGCCTCAACGTCACCAGCCTCTACGTCACCCACGACCAGATCGAGGCGATGACGCTCGCCGACCGGCTGATCGTCATGCACCAGGGCCGCGCTGCGCAGATCGCCCCGCCGGTCGAGGTCTTCGCCCATCCGGCCGATACCTATGTCGCCGGTTTCATCGGTGAGCCGGCGATGAATTTCTGCGCCGCCCGCCTCGGGCCGGAGGGCCGCAGCGCGCGGCTCGATGCCGGGCCGGAGATCGCGCTGCCCGCCGGCTCATGGGGGCGCGAGGGCGCGAGGGTGACGATCGGCATCCGCCCACAGCACGTGACCCTCTCCACATCGGCCGATGCCCTGCGCGTCGCGATCGACCTGGTCGAGCCGCTCGGCTCGGAGACCCTGCTGCACGGCCATCTCGGCAATGGCGAAACCTTCGCGATCCGCGTCAGCGGGCCGGCGCCCGACGCCGCCGAACTCGGCGCCGACCTGCCCGCCGAACAGCTCCATGTTTTTGACGGCGGGTCCGGCCGGCGCCTCGCGCCCGGCTGACCGTTCAGGCTTTCGGTAGCCGCCCCATCGCGAAGAATTCCGGATTGGGCTGCATCCCGGCCATGTTGGCGAGCCGGTTCGACATCGCGAAGAACGCCGCGATCGCGCCGATATCCCAGATCTCGTCGGCGTCGAACCCCTGTTCGTAGAGTGCCGCGTGATCGTCCGGCCCGACCGTGTCCGAGGCGGTCGCGACCTTCATCGCGTAATCGATCATCGCGCGCTGGCGCGGGGTCAACCGCGCCTTGCCCGGGTTGACCGCCAGCCGGTCGGCGATTTCCGGATCCTTCGCATAGATCCGCAGGATCGCCCCGTGCGCCACCACGCAATAGAGGCAGTGATTGGCGCCCGAGGTCGCAACCACGATCATCTCGCGCTCCGCCTTGCTCAGCCCGGCCGGACGGAGCATCAGCGCGTCGTGATAGGCGAAAAAGGCGCGGAACTCGTCGGGCCGGTGCGCGAGGGCGAGGAACACGTTCGGAACGAAGCCCGCCTTTTCCTGCACGGCGAGGATCTTCTCGCGGATGTCCGCGGGAAGCGCGCCGAGGTCGGGCACCGGAAACCGGCTGATCGCGTCATGCCGCTTGTCGTTCATTGCCACAGCGCCCCTCTCCGGCCTCGTTTCGCGCCACCGCACATTCGGCGCGCGGGGTGGGAAAATCAACCTTGCCGCGGCGGCTCAGAGGCCCCGACCGGCGCGGCAGAGCTTGATGAACCCGGCGACCGCCGGGCCCTGCGGCCGGCCGGCGATCGCGGCGAGGCGCACCTCGCGGCTCAGCGGCGGCTCGGCGAGGCGGCAGGTCACCAGCGGCGAGGGCACCGCCATCCGTTCCGAAAGAAGGGCGATGCCAAGTCCCGCGGCGACGAGATCCAGCATGTGCCCGGTGCCGCCATCGCATCGGCGCAAACGGAACGCCCCGTCGCAGGCCGCGTACAGCGCCTGGGCGAAGCCGCCGCAGCGCTCGCCGTGCAGCAGCACCTCGCCGTTCAGGTCGGCGGCGGTGACGCTTGCGGCATTCGCCAGCCGGTGCTGCGGCGGCATGACCGCGACAGCCCCCTCCTCATAGAGTTTCCAGTGGTTGAAGCGTTCCGGCAGGGCGCAGTCGGCGGGCAGCACCGCGCAGTCGAGCATGTCGGAGAGCATCGATTCGACCAGCATCGCCGCGGCCGCTTCCTCGAAGCGGACCATCAGGTCGGGCATCAGCGTCGCGATCTCGCGCACCGCGCCGGCGATCGCCGAGGCGCCGACGCCGGGGCCGAGGCCGATCTTCAGACTCGCCATCGGCTGCCGCCGCCGCGCCTCGGCCAGTGCCGCGGCATTGTCGGCCGCGGCCAGCATCGCATCGAGATGCGGCAGCATGGCCCGGCCGAGTTCGGTCAGTTGCGTCAGGTTGCGCTCGCGATAGACGAGTGGGCCGCCCAGCTCGTCCTCCAGCCGCTGGATCGCGCGCGTCAGCGCCGGCTGGCTGACATTGCAGGCCTCGGCGGCGCGCGTGAAGTTCAGCAGCCGGCTCAGCGCGACGAAATAGCGCACTTGGGTCAGCTCCATCGCGTCTACTCCCGTTCCGGCGCGGTGAGGCGGCGCAGCGCGGAGAGGATGCGCTCGGGGGCGGCGCGGCGGGTGAAGTCGACATTGACGAAGCGCCAGGCCACGCGGCCATCGGCATCGAGCAGGAACACCGCTGGTATCGGCAGAAATTCCGCGCCGTTGTCATGGCGGTCGGCAAAGTCGATCCCTGCCCGCATCAGCCGCGCCCGGTAGATCGGCGGAATCCTGAACACCACCCCGGCGGCGAGTCCCACCCCGCAATCGACGTCCGACAGCACGTCGAACATCGCGCCGTGGTTGCGCTTCGCCTCCCGCGCCCAGGGACCGATATCGGGGGTGAGGGCCATGAGCGATGCCCCCGCGGCCTCGATCTCCGGCAGGGCGCCCACCAGCGCATCAAGCATCAGCCGGCAAAACGGGCACCATTCGCCGCGAAAGAACTGCACGAGGACCGGCCCCCGCGCGAGGCGGCTGGCGAGCGAGACGAGCCGCCCCTCGGTATCCGGCAGCACGAAATCCGGAAACGTTGCCTCCTCCGGCAGAACGCTGGGCAGGAAGCCGTTGGTGCTGAGTGTGGTGAAGACTTCCTCGTAAGCGAGGCGCACCGCCTCGTCGGCGGTGCGGCGGTCGCGTTCTGCCTGGAGTTGTTCATCTAGGCCCATGGCCGGTTCGGTCTCCGTCACCTGCAGAGTGTAGCAAAGCCGCCATCCCGATCAATTCCCGGCCAGAGCCGGGACGACCGGGCGGCGGCTGCGATGCGTCGGGGCATCGTCCGATCCGACAGGATCGGGCGCGTCCTACGAGGCGGAGTGACCCATTGCGCTGTGACCCATCTTGTCGTGCCCCATCTTGTCGTGACCCATCGCGTTGTGACCCATGGCGGTGCCGTGGCCCATCGCATTGTGGCCCATGGCGGTGGTGTGGCCCATCGCGCTCTGGTGGCTCATCGTGTCATGCCCCATCGCGCTGGTGGTCTGCGCCTGGGCGACGCCGGCGACGAGGCCGAGGGCAAGGGCGGTCGTGGCGAGAATGCGGATCATGGTGGTCTCCTCTGTCTGGGGGGCGGCGCCCCGGTCTGGTTTCTCGCGGACCGGTGATCGTCGTCCGCCCCGCAAACATGACCGGCCCGGCGCGGCCGATCCAATGCCGTTTGGTCATCGTTTCGATACCTCGACCCGGGCACGGCGGCGGGCGCATCACGGCGTCATCGCAACAACAGGCGAGGAAACCGACAATGCGCCGACACCGCCCCATCCACCCCCTGCCGCTGCGCGTCATGCACTGGCTGAACGCGGTCGCCATCATCACGCTGATCGGCAGCGGCTGGGAGATCTACGATGCCTCTCCCTTCCTGCCCTTCACCTTCCCGCAATGGGCGACGATCGGGCAATGGCTGGGCGGGGCGATCGCCTGGCATCTCGCCGCGATCTGGCTGCTGATGCTCAACGGGCTCGCCTATCTCGCCTGGGGCACGGCGAGCGGCCATTTCCGCCGCAAGCTCCTGCCGGTGACGCCCCGCGCCGTGCTGCGCGACATCTGGGCCGCGCTGCGCCTGCGCCTGCCGCACGAGGTCGGCGTCTACAACGCGGTGCAGCGGCTGCTCTATCTCGGCGTCATCGCCCTCGGCATTCTCGCCGTGCTGTCGGGGCTGGCGGTCTGGAAGCCGGTGCAGCTCTGGTATCTCTCCGATCTGTTCGGCGGATTCTTCGATTCCCGCATCGTCCACTTCATCGCGATGGCCGGGATCTCCGCCTTCCTGATCGTCCACGTCCTGCTGGTCGCCCTGGTGCCGCGCGTCCTGCCCGCGATGATCACCGGCGGCCGCCTGCCCGATCCCCTCCCCAAGATGACCGAAGCCGCGGAGTAAGATCCATGAACACGCGCCTCAACCGCCGCGCCCTGCTCGGCCGCAGCCTCGCCTTCGGCGCCGCCGCCAGCCTCACCGGCTGCGACTACGACAACCTCAAACACCCCGACCTCGCCGACCGCGCGCTCACCGCGATGTCCCGCTGGAACGACGAGGTGCAGGCCGCTCTGTTCGATCCGCACACGCTGGCGCCGACCTTCCCGGCCTCCGCAATCACCCGGCCGCCGCGCTTCAACGCCTTCTACGGCATCGACCAGGCACCCCGCGTCGATCTCGCCACCTGGCGCCTCGGCCTCACCGGTCGCATCGGCGACAAGCGGCCCTGGCGCCTCGCGGAGCTGCGCGCCCTGCCGCAGGAAAGCCAGATCACCCGCCTCGTCTGCGTCGAGGGCTGGCGGGTGGTCGGCCAGTGGGGCGGCGTGCCGCTCGGCCATTTCCTGCGGCGGGTCAATGCCGACCTGAAGGCGCGCTATGTCTCGTTCCACTGCGCCGACGGGTATTACGAGAGCATCGACATGGCCTCCGCCCTGCACCCGCAGACGATCCTCGCGCTCGACTTTCTCGGCGCGCCGCTCACCGCCCCGTTCGGCGCCCCGGTGCGGCTGCGGATTCCGACAAAGCTCGGCTACAAGAACCCGAAATCGATCGTCGCCCTCGGCGTCACCAACACCTTCCCCAGCGGCTACTGGGTGCGGCAGGGCTATAACTGGTTCGGCGGCTCCTGAGCGGCTGCGATGTGTTCGAGCACCACGCGCCGCGGTTCCTCCGGAGCCGCGGCGATCGCCTCGGCCAGCGCGCGCATCCGCCGGCGGGCGTCGTAAAGCTGGTCGAGCAGCGAGAGCACCACCGGCATCGCCTCCTCGTCCACCCGCAGATCGGCGGCGAGCTCGTGGATCAGCCGCACCCGCGCGATGTCGATGCCATGGAACAGCCAGAGTCCCTCCGCCCGCTCCGGCCGCACCCATTCCAGCGCCACCCAGCGTTCGAGATCCGCCCGGGCCAGCCCCGCCTCCTCGGCGATCACGACATCGATCGTCACCCCGTCGCTCATGGCGGCACCTCCGTCTCCGTCATCCCGGCGCGCGGATCGGGCGTCTCCTCCGGCGTCCAGCCGCGCAGGAAGGTTTCCAGCGCCGTGTCAGACTTGCCAATCACAACGCGCAGCGTGGCATAGAGATCGCCCGCGGCGGCGGCGCCATGCGCCGGCACGCCGCGCCCGCGCAGCCGCAGCACCGTGCCGCTGTCCGAGCCCGCGGGAATCCGCATCCGCACCGCGCCGCCCGGCGTCGGCACCTCGACCTGCCCGCCCAGCACCGCCTCGGCCAGCGTCACCGGCAGATCGAGCCGGATATCCTGCCCTTCGCGGGTGAAGAAGCGATGCGGCGCCACGCTGACGCGGATCAGCGCATCGCCCGCCGGCCCGCCATTCCATCCCACCCCGCCCTTGCCGCGCAGGCGCAGCAGTTGCCCGTCCTCGGTGCCCGGGGGAATCCGCACGTCGAGCGTGCCGCCATCGGGAAGCGACAGCCGCCGCGTGCCGCCGACCACCGCCTCGACGAAGCCGATCGTCATCGAATAATGCCGGTCCTGCCCGCGCCCCGGCCCGCCGCGCCGTCCGCCGCCGCCACCGAACATCGAGCCGAACATCGCCTCGAGATCGTCGGTGGTCCAGGCGCCGCCGCCGTAGCGCGCGCCCTCGCCGGTCTCGGCATAGTCGCGCCAGGTGCCGTGCCGCGCGCGTTCCTGCCCCTCAGCATCGATCTCGCCGCGGTCGAAGCGGGCGCGCTGATCGGCGTCGGACAGCAGATGATAGGCCGCCGAGACCTCCTTGAACCGCGCCTCGGCCGCCGCGTTGCCGGGGTTGAGGTCGGGATGATGGTCCTTCGCCAGCCGGCGATAGGCCCGCCTTATGTCATCCTGCCCCGCATCGCGCGCCACACCCAGAACGTCGTAAGGATCCTTCACTCTGCCTCATCCCGGAACAGCGTCGTCTGTCGCGATCAAAGCACGCCGCGGGACGGCTGTCAGCCGCCCCGCCCGGCGGGGCGCACGAGGCTCGCCTGCGGCCCGTCCCGCCCCTCGGCCACGGCGAGGCGCACATCATCGCCCACGCGCAGCCGCGCGAACCCGTTTCCGGCCACGCTGTTGCGGTGGAAATACACCTCGCGCCCGTCATCCGTCGCGATGAAGCCATAGTCGGCATCGGCGACGAACCGGACCACCTGACCATGGACCAGCGCCTCCTCATGGTGCTTCACCGCGTCGTCGAGCCGCCGCGCATGGTCCTCCAGCTTGCGTACCGCGGCATCGAACGCGTCGCGAACCGCGACATACGGATCCTCATGCGCGTGGTTCTCCGGGCTTTCCCGGTTGATCACGATATCGCCCCGCGGCACCGCGATCTCGATCCGTGCGCGGTAGAGCTTGCCCTTGTGGTGATGCCGGTGCGGCGCCTCGATGATGACATGGCAGCGCAGGATCCGCGCCTCGAACCGGCTCAGCGCCTCCGCCTTCTCGCGGATGCGCGCCTCGAGCGCGGGGGAACGGTCGATGTCCTTGAAGGTGATCTGCAGCGGCACGGTCATTGCGACTTCTCCTTGGCTCTTGCCTGTCACATGAACAGCCTAGGCCTTCATCCGCCCGCCGCATTGACCGACGTCAAGACGCGTCCGCCATTCCCAATCTTTCGTTAAGGATTTTCTGTTTCCCTGCGCGCAGTGCACAGACATCGGGAGTATGGCGTGCTTCACAAGCTTTCGATTCGTCATCAATTCGCGGCGATCGGCCTTTTCGGTATCACCATGACGATTGCCGCCCTGGTGATCAGCCTGCTCGGCGCCTATCACCTCGAACTGAACGCGAAGAAGGCGGAAGTCCGCACGCTGGTGAACAATGCCGTCGCCCTCACCGGCTCCTTCGTCCGCCTCGCCAAATACGGCGCCCTGACCGAAGACCAGGCGCAGGGCCTGGCTCTCGAGATTCTCGGCGCCGCCAGGTTCGATCACGGCAACTACTATTTTGTGGACGACAAGGACGGCACGATCATCCAGCACGCCAACAAGGCCCTGATCGGCACGAACCGCAGCAACACCAAGGATGCCTACGGCACCTACATCATCCGGCCGATGCTGAAGGCGGCACTGGCGGGCCACCCGATCTTCCACGAATACTACATTCCGAAGGCCGGCTCGAAGACGCCCGAGGCCAAGATTTCCTACATGGCCAAGGTGCCCGGGTGGAACTGGGTGATCGGCACCGGCATGTATGTCAGCGACCTGCGCACCTCGTTCTGGAGCAACGTTGCCCGTTTCGTCGGCATCTTCGTACCGGTCTTCCTGCTCTTCCTGGTCGCGATGTATTTCATCCAGCGCAACATCGCCGGAATCCTGAAGGCCATGACCGGTGCGATGGCGCGGCTCTCGAAGGGCGACCTGAAGGCGGAGGTGCCCTATGTCGCGCGCGCCGATGAAATCGGCGGCATGGCCCGGGCCGTCGAGGTCTTCAAGGCGGCAGGCATCGAGAAAGCCAGGCTCGAAGCCGAGGCGGCCGCTTCACGCGCGGCGCGCGAGGCCGAGGCCGCACGAAGCGCGGCCGAGCGCGAACAAGCGGCGCAGCAACTCGCTTTCGTCGTCGAATCCATCGCGACCGGCCTTGAGAACCTCGCTGCCGGGCGAATTACCTATCGCCTCAACACGTCCTTCGCCGCCGAATACGAACGCCTGCGCACCGATTTCAACGCGGCGATGGAGAGGCTTCAGGACACGATGCGGGTGATCGCCGCGAACACCTCGGCAATCCGCTCCGGCACCGGCGAAATCGCCGCCGCCGCCGACGATCTGGCGCGGCGCACCGAACACCAGGCCGCAACGATCGAGGAAACCGCCGCCACTCTCAGCGAAATCACCGAAACCGTCAGCGGCACCGCAACCCATGCCGCCCATGCGCGCGAGGCCGTCAGTGCCGCCATGGCGGATGCCGGGCGCGGAGGCGCCGTTGTCGCCCGCGCCGTGGCCGCCATGGGCGAAATCGAGACCTCCGCCGAGCAGATCGGCAACATCATCGGCGTGATCGACGAAATCGCCTTCCAGACCAATCTCCTTGCGCTGAACGCCGGCGTCGAGGCGGCCCGCGCGGGCGATGCCGGGCGCGGCTTCGCGGTCGTCGCCTCCGAGGTGCGGGCGCTGGCCCAGCGATCGGCCGATGCGGCGAAGGAAATCAAGGCGTTGATCTCGAAATCGAACCAGCAGGTCGCCGCCGGCGTCGATCAGGTCGGGCAGACCGGCAAGGCGCTGGAACGCATCGTGGCCCAGATCGCCGAGATCAACCAGGTCGTCAGCGACATCGCCAGCGGCGCGCAGGGCAATTCCGCCCGCCTGCTCCAGGTCAACGATGCCGTGAGCCAGATGGACCAGGCGACCCAGCAGAATGCCGCGATGGTCGAGGAGTCGACCGCGGCAAGCCACAACCTGGCGCGTGAGGTCAAGCAGCTCGCAGCCCTGATCCACCGCTTCGATATCGAGGAGTCTGCTCCGGCACCGGTGCGCTCTCCGGCTCCGGCCGAACGGCCGGCCGCGGCACCGCCCGCCCGGCGCATGCCGGAACCGACCATGGCCGATGAAGGCTGGGAGGAGTTCTGAGGCGAGGCCGCGCCATCACGCCTCGGCGCGCGGCGCATATCGCGCCAACGCGGCCGACCGGCGCATCACCGCGCGCGCGTCCCCCGCGTGGATGACGCCGAGAGCCTCGGCCTGCAGCAGCAGATTGCCAGAGGTCGTCGCCTCCACCGGCCCGGCCACGACCTCGAGCCCCACCGCATCGGCGATCGCCTGATTGAGCAGCGCCATGCGCGAGCCACCGCCGACGACATGCACGGTCCGGCTCCGCCGGTCCGCCACCCGGTCGACCATGCGCAGGGTGCGGGCGATCGCCTCGCCCAGGCTGTTCAGGATCACCCGCGTCGTCGCCGCCTCGCTCTCGGGCGCGCGTCGTCCGTGCGCCGCGCACCAGCGCGCGATGCGCGCCGGCATGTCCATCCCCGGCTGCAGGAACAGCGGGTCCTCGGCGTCGATCACGGTGTCGGTCGCGACCTTTTCCGCCGCCGCCAGTAGCGCCTCGATCGGCGGATCGCCCCAGCCGCGCATCGATTCCTGCAACAGGAACAATCCGCTCGTGTTGCGCAGCAGCCGCGTCGTGCCCCGCACGCCCTGCTCGTTGGTCACGTTCGCCTCCCGCGCCGCCGCGGTCAGCACCGGCGCCGTCACCTCGATGCCGGTCAGGCACCAGGTCCCGCTCGAGACGTAGCTCCAGGGCAGATCGTCCGCCGCCGGAATCGCGGCGACGGCACTCGCGGTATCATGCGTCGCCGGGGCCACCACCACGGCGCCCTGCAGCCCGGTATCCGCCGCGATCTCCGGCAGCAGCGGACCCAGGACCGTTCCGGGCTCCACCAGTTCCGGAAACATCGCGGGATCGAACCCCGCCGCGGCGATCAGCGCCTCCGCCCAGCCACGACGCACCGGATCGTAGAGCTGGGTCGTGCTCGCATTGGTATGCTCGGCGACGATCCGGCCGGTGAGCCAGAAGTTCAGCAGGTCGGGCAACATCAGCAGATGTGCCGCATGGTCGAACAGGCGGGGCGCATCCCGCCGCGCCGCGACAAGCTGCGGCAAGGTGTTGATCGGCAGGAACTGGATGCCCGTGGCGGCATAGATCGCCTCGCGCGGCAGCCGCGGCGCGATCAGGTCATAGGCCCCCGCGGTCCGCTCGTCGCGGTAGCAATGCACCATGCCGAGCGGCACCCGGTCGGCATCCAGCAGCGCGTAATCGACGCCCCAGGTCGTCACGCCGAGACTGGCGACCGCCCCCCCGCGCGCGACCTTGCGCAGTCCGTCCCGGATTTCCTGCCACAGCCGCAGCACATCCCAGTAGAGATGCCGGCCGAGGCGCACCGGCCGGTTCGGAAACCGGTGGACGATCTCGAAATCCAGGACGCCCTCCGTGACCGCGCCGCAGGCGACGCGCCCGCCGGAAGCGCCGAGATCGATCGCGACGTGGCGCGGCGCCTCAGCGGACATAGGCCGCCGGCACGCCGCCATCGACGGTCAGCACGCCGCCGGTCGTCTTCGCCGAAAGGCCGGAGGCGAAGAAGAACACGGCCTCGGCCACATCCTCCGGCAGAATGTTCACCTTCAGCGTGGTGCGCGCGCGGTAATGCGCTTCCAGCTCGTCATCGCTGATGCCATAGGTCGCGGCACGATCCGCCCGCCAGGCGGAATTCCAGATCGAGGATCCGGCCAGCACCGCGTCCGGCAACACCGTGTTCACCCGGATCCCGGCGCCGCCGCCCTCCTCGGCGAGGCAGCGGGCCAGGTGCAGTTCCGCCGCCTTCGCCGCCGAATAGGCACCGGCATTGCGCCCGGCCGCGACCGCGTTCTTGCTGGCGACGAACACCAGCGACCCGCCGCCCGCCTGCGCGCGCAGGATGCGGAAGGCGGCGCGGGCGACGAGGAAGTAACCGGTCGCGAGAATGTCGAACTGCACCTGCCAGTCCGCGAGGCTGGTCTCCTCGATCGGCGCGCTGCGGCTGATCCCCGCGTTGTTCACCACGATATCGACGCCGCCATAGGCCAGCACCGTCTCCTCGAACGCCGTGCCGACGGCGGCCTCGTCGGTCACGTCCACGCTCGCTGCCATCGCCCGCCCCGCGCCGCCCGCCGCCACGATGGCGCCGGCGACCTGCGCGGCCCCCTCGGCATTGCGGTCGGCGATGACGACATGCGCGCCGTCGCGCGCGAGCCGCGCCGCCACCGCGCGGCCGATGCCGCTCGCAGCACCGGTCACGAAGGCGACATGCCCGTCCAGCGGCTTCGGCGGCGGCTTGCGCGAAAGTTTGTAGAGCTCGAGCGGCCAGTATTCGATGGCGTAGCTTTCCGAATCGCTCAGCGTCTCGAAACCGCCGACGCTGCCGGCATGCCGCATCACCGCGATCGCCCGGCGATAGAGCTGGCGCGAGACCTCGGCAGCGCCGATATCGGCGCCCGAGGTCACCATGCCGAGGCCCGGAACCAGCACGATGCGCGGATACGGCGCCGCCATGCGGTCGCCCACCGCCGCGTGCGCCGCGAAATACGCCTTGTAGGCGTCGACGAATTCGGCGATTCCGGCCTTCGCCGCGGCCAGCAGCGACGCCGCGTCCCGCTCCGGCGTCCAGTCCAGCACCAGCGGCACCCGCTTGGTGTGGACCAGATGATCGGGGCAAGCGGCGCCGCGCATCGCAAGGTCGCGGCATGCGGCGGCGCCGACGAACTCCAGCACCTCGTCATCATC
Organism: Acidiphilium sp. JA12-A1; assembly: GCF_000724705.2. NCBI lineage: Bacteria > Pseudomonadati > Pseudomonadota > Alphaproteobacteria > Acetobacterales > Acidocellaceae > Acidiphilium > Acidiphilium sp. JA12-A1. Next base: position 38,760 of record NZ_JFHO01000004.1, on the reverse strand, counting down.
GTCGACGCGCAGCACCACCTTCCGCCCGTCGCCCAGCACGCCGGCCATCGCGCCGCGCAACGCGGGCAGCAGGGCGGCGAACAGGTCTTGCCGGCGCGCCGCCGCCGCGGCCTCAACCCGTGCCGCCCCGAACGGCGCATCCGTGGCACGGGCGGCAAGCCAGGCCTCCGCCTCCTCGATCACCGCGATCGTCTTCGCGTAGCATTCCGCCGAGGTCTCGCCCCAGGTGACCAGCCCGTGCTTGCCCATCACCACGCAGTCGAGCCCCGGATTGTCGCGCACCGCCGCGCCGATCATGCGCGAGAGCGAGAAGCCCGGCCGCACATACGGCACCCAGGCCGCGCGCGCGCCGAAGATCTCGCGCATCAGTTCCTCGCCGCGCGGCGAACAGGCGATCGAGATGATCGCGTCGGGATGGGTGTGATCGACATGCGGCGCCGGCACGAAGGCGTGCAGCAGCGTCTCGATGCTCTGCCGCGGCCGTCCGGGCTCGAACACGGTGCGTTCGAGATAGGCGGTCATCTCCTCATCCGACATCTCTTCGCGCGCGAACAGCGGGTCGATCTCGTCGAGCTTCAGCGCGGCGAAATCGGTCTCGCTTATGCTGCCGAGATCGCTGCCCGATCCCTTCACCCAGAGCACCCTTGTCTTCCGGCCGAGGTGATCGGTCTCGACCGATTTCACCGAGGTATTGCCGCCGAAGATGTTGACGATGCGGCGGTCGGCGCCGAGCAGGCGGGAGCGGTGCGCCAGCGCGGCGAGCCCCTCGCCGGCGGGCGGCGACGAGGCGGCCCAGCCTGCGCATCGTTTATCGGGCACGCGGCCCAGAACGTCCTTCATCGGCTCTCTCCTCAGTCCCCATAGCCGCTGGCGGCGGCGGCAGTGCCGCGGTCGCGGCGGATCTCGCGCAGATACGACCCGTCGCGATGCGCCATCACCGGATCCTCCGGGAGGTTGCGCCGGCGCCGCCAGCCGGCGAGCAGCGGGCGCACATCGGTGCGGAACGCCTCCATGACGATGCGATGCGCGCCCAGCACGTCCCCCGCTTCCTGGGCAGCGGCCAGTGCCGCGCGATCGATCAGCAGCGCCTTCGCATAGGCCTCCTGGCAGTTCAGCACGCTCAGGATCATGCCCTCGATCTTTTCCTCGATGTTGAAGCTCTGATCGATCATGTATGAAACCGCCCGGGCGCAGGCGGCGGTGCCCGTGTCCGCATCCGCCTCGGCGGCGACGAGTTCGGCATAGATCAGGAACAGTTCGAGCGGATTGACCGAGCCGACGATCAGGTCGTCATCGGCATAGCGGCGGGCGTTGAAGTGGAAGCCGCCGAGCTTGCCCTCGTCGAGCAGCACGGCGACGATCGATTCGATGTTCACGCCCTGCGCGTGATGGCCGAGATCGACCAGCACCGCCGCCTGCGGCCCGATCGCCCTGGCATGGGCGAGCGCCGCGCCCCAGTCGGCCAGATCGGTGTAGTAGAAGGCGGGCTCGAAGAACTTGTATTCGATCAGCATGCGCGCGCCCTCGGGCAAGAGTGCCGCGCAGGCTTCGAGCCCGCCGCGCAGCCGCCGCCGGCGGGCGCGGAAATCGTCCTGCCCGGCATAGTTGGTGCCATCCGCGAACCACAGGCTGAGATCGGTCGAACCCGTCGCCTTCATGATCGCGATGCATTCCTCGAGATGCGCCGCCGCCTTCGCCCGCACCGCCGCCTGCGGGTGGGTGAGCGAGCCGAGGCGGTAGTCGTCGTCCTGGAACAGGTTCGGATTGATCGCGCCGATGCCGATCCCGCGCGATGCCGCGAAGCGGCCGAGCGCCGCCGGATCGTCCACGCGGTCCCAGGGAATGTGCAGGGCGACGCGCGGCGCGATGCCGGTCTGCCGGTGCACCTCGGCGGCATCCTCGATCTTTTCCCACACGGTGCGGGCCGCGCCCGGCAGCGGGAACGTCTTGAACCGCGAGCCGGTATTGCCGAACGCCCAGCTCGGCGTCTCGATCGCCTGCGCATCGAGCCGCGCCATCACTGCTTCCTGGTCCATGTGTCCTCCCTGCGCCGCCGGCGCGTTCACGGCGCGACGATCACCCTGATGTCGGCTGCCTCGAGCGCCGCCATGTCCGCATCCGCCGGCGGCCGGTCGGTCACCAGCACGTCGATCTCGTCCATTGCCGCGATGGTCGCGAGCGCGCGGCGGCCGAATTTCGATGAATCCATCAGCGCCACGGTCATCGCGCCGGAACGCAGCATGGCGCGCTTCGCCCCCACTTCCGGCAGATGCGAGTCGGTCAGCCCCAGCGCGGCATGAAAGCCGCGCGCCGAAAAGAACACCTTGTCCGGATGCAGGCGCGACATCGATTCCTCGAACAATACCCCGGTGAACGAGCGGGCGGGCCCATGGAACGCGCCGCCCACCATCACGAAGGGCACAGCACTCGCGGCCAGCGCATTGGCGGCGTCGAGCCCGGAGACGATCGCCGACACGTTCCGGTCATGCACCATGCGCACGAGGGCGAGCGCCGTGGTCGAGGCATCGAAGGCGACGGTGTCGCCCGGCGCGATGAGCGACAGCGCCGCGCGGGCGATCGCCGTCTTCGCCTCGGTGTTGCGGGCGGCCCGCAGCTGGTGGCTGATCTCCTCGCCCATCCGCTCGCGCAGCCGCGCGCCGCCGCGCACGCGCTCCATCAGCCCCTGGTCGACCAGCGCGTCGAAATCGCGCCGGATCGTCATTTCGTGAACCCCGAACTCCGCTGCGAGATCGCGCACTCGCACCACGCCGCCGCCGAGCGAACGGCGCAGGATGTCCTGCTGGCGCTCCGAGGCCGGAATGTCCTGGCGTTGCGTTTCGCTCATCCTGCTGTTTGAAATCCCGGACAATCTAACATCATCATGTGTGCTATAAGATCATCGCCGTTCAAGAATATCAAGGCTTGAGCATGAATTTTTCGATCTCGAATATTGCACCGCACCAAATCGGCACGAAACTCAGAAATGACTTGACAGATTTATGTGCGCCGATGTTTGCTGCATGTGACATCTGGTCGGGCCGTCAATCCGGCGCCGGCCGGGAACGTCGTGGTCCAAGAAACAGAAAGGAAACGCCAATGACCCTCGCGGCCCGACTCCGCCACCAGACCGCCTTCCGGCTCGGCCTCGGCCTCGCCGGCGCGATGATCCTCGCCGCCGGCGCGACGCCGGCCCGCGCCGCCGAGCCGACCATCGCCTTCGTGCCCAAGCTGATCGGCATCACCTATTTCACGGCGATGAAGCAGGGGCTGGATCAGGCCGGGAAGAAGTTCGGCGCGCACATCATCTACCAGGGGCCGACCACGGCCTCGGTCTCCGGCCAGTCGGAAATCGTGCAGAGCCTGATCAACAAGCACGTCACCGCGGTCGGCGTTTCCGCCAACAGCCCGACCGCGCTCGAGGCGCTCGCGAAGCAGGCGAAGGCAAAGGGAATCCTGTTCTATTCGAGCGACTCCCAGGTCGAGGGGCCGGATGTCGCCCTGCGCGTGCAGCAGACCAGCAACAAGGCGCTGGCCGACACGGTGGTCGACCAGCTCGCCAAGACGATCGGCGGCAAGGGCGATGTCGCCTTCGTCTCCGGCGGGCCGACCGCGACCAACCTGAACGCATGGATCGCGCTGATGAAGCAGCGCCTCGCCGCGAAATACCCGCAGATCAAGCTCGTCTCGGTCCAGTACGCCGGCGAGGACATCAACAAGGCGACGCAGGTCACCGGCCAGTTGCTGTCGGCCTATCCGCACCTGAAGGGCGTGGTCGGCATCAATTCGACCGCGGTGCCCGGCGCCGCCCAGGCGGTGCTGCGCGCCGGCCTCAGCGGCAAGGTCGCCGTGACCGGCATCACCGACCCGAACAGCATCCGCCCCTTCATCCTCGACGGCACGGTGAAGAGCGTGGTGCTGTGGAACCCGATTTCGCTCGGATACCTCACCGGCTGGGGCGTGATCCAGGAGCTGGAGCACAAGCCGTTCAAGGCGGAAAACACGGTGCCCGGCCTGAAGCAGAAGGTGAAGTATTTCCCGAAGACCCACACGCTGCTGCTCGGCAATCCGATGGTCATCACCAAGGCCAATGTGAGCATGAATTTCTGAGGCCGGGATGCCCACGCCGTCCTCACCCCGGGTCGAGGTCTCGGGAATCCGCAAGCGCTTCGGCGGTGTGACGGCGCTGGGCGGCGTCGATCTCTCGATCGGGCGGGGCGAGGTGCATGCCCTGCTCGGCGAGAACGGCGCCGGCAAGTCCACCCTGATCCGCGTTCTCACCGGCGCGATCATGCCCGACGAGGGCGAGATCCGGATCGACGGCGCGCCCCGCCGCTTCGCCCACCCGCGCGACGCGCAGGCGGCCGGGATCGCCGCGGTCTATCAGGAGCCGATGATCTATCCGCACCTGACGGTGCTGGAAAACATCTTCACCGGCAACGAGATCGCCTCCGCCGCCGGCATCGTGCGCCGGCAGGAGATGGCCGAGGCCGCGCTCCCCTGGTTCGACCGGCTGGAACTCGATCCCGCCCTGCTGCACCGCCGGATGGGCGAACTCAGCCTCGGCTATCAGCAGCTCGTTCTCATCGCCAAGGCGCTGGTGCAGGACGCGCAGGTGATCATTTTCGACGAACCGACCTCGATCCTGTCCCAGGCGGAGACCGACCGGCTGTTCACCATCATCGGCCGGCTGCGCGCCGACGGCCGCTCGATCGTCTACATCACCCATCGCCTCGACGAGATCCGCCGGATCTCCGACCGCGTGACGGTGCTCACCGATGGCCGCGTCACCGGCAGCGCGGCGGCGGACGATCTCGACGAGGAGCGCCTGCTCGACCTGATGGCCGGCAAGGCGCATCGCGATTACGGCAAGCCGCGCGAGGACCGGCGGATCGCCAACGATGCCGATCCCGCCCTCAGGATCGAGAAACTGACCAGGGCGGGACTTTATGACGGCGTGGACTGGTCGATCCCGCCGGGCACGGTCACCGGCGTCTACGGGCTGGTCGGCTCCGGCCGCAGCGAAGTGGCCCTCGCCGCGTTCGGCGCGCTCCCCGCCGACAGCGGCCGCGTCCTGCTGCACGGCCGGCCGATCAGCCCGCGCGATCCGGCGCAGGCCATCGCCCTCGGCATCGGCTACCTGCCGGAGGATCGCAAGCTACAGGGCATCTTCGCCACCAAGCCCCTCGAGGCGAACCTGACCGTCAGCACGCTCGACCGTTTCCTCCGCGCCGCGATGAGGCTCGATTTCGCCGCCCTGCGCGGCGAGGCGGCGCGGCTGATCGCCCATTACCGGATCAAGGCGCGGGACGAGACGGTGGCGATCGGCACGCTCTCGGGCGGCAACCAGCAGAAGGCGCTGTTCGCCCGCTGGGCAGGGCAGTCCCTGAAGGTGCTCATCCTCGACGAGCCGACCCGCGGCATCGACATCGGCACCAAGGCCGAGATTCACGACTTCATCCGCAGCCTCGCCGCCGGCGGCCTCGCCGTCGTCGTGATCTCGTCGGACCTGCCGGAGGTTCTGGCGGTCAGCGACCGGGTGATCGTGATGCGGCGGGGCACGGTCGTGCAGGTCGCCGAAGGCGAGGCGATGCAGGCCGAGACGATCCTCGCCGCCGCCGTCGGCGCCGCCGCGCGCGCGGCCTGACCCGGCGGCCCGGCGCAAGATGCAGGAAACGGACGCAAAACGCATGTCAGTCGACAACCCGGCGGGAACGCCGAGGACGATCGGGGCGTTCGGCCCCGCCCCCACCACCGGCCGCCCCGCCCCGCGGCCGCCGCGCGACTACCTGCCGCGCGGCCGCGAGGGGCTGCTGCTGGTCACGCTCGCGATCCTCGTGCTCGCGGCCGGATTCGGCTCGCACGGCGCCTTCTGGAGCCGGGTCAATCTCGACAATCTCCTGGTCGGCAGCGCGATCACGCTGATCCCGGCGATCGGCATGACCGTGGTGATCCTCACCGGCGGGATCGACGTCTCGACCGGCTCGATGCTCGGCCTCTGCACCGCGATCGGCGGCACCTGCTTCGCCGCCGGCTGGAGCATCGCCGCGACGATCCCGGTCTTTCTCCTCTCCGGCGCCGCCTTAGGCCTGATCAACGCGCTGCTGATCATCAACGGGCGCATCCCGCCGGTGATCGCGACGCTGGGCACGCTGAGCATCTACCGCATGTTCGTCTTCATCGTGCTCGGCGGCAACTGGATCACCCAGATTCCGCCGGCGCTGACGATGATCTTCGTGGTCGACCACCTGGCCTTCCTGCCGGTGGTCGCCGTCATCGCCATCGTCCTGCTCGCCGCCGGCATGGTCTTCCTGCGGTATTTCCGCTGGGGCCGGCACGTCTACGCGCTCGGCAACAACGAGGAGGCCGCACGCCTCGCCGGAATCAAGCCCGAGCGGATCAAGCTCGCCGCCTATGTGATGCTCGGCCTGCTCACCGGCCTCGCGGCCCTGCTCACCCTCGGCCAGAGCCCGATGGCGCAGACATCGACGGGCAGCGGCTTCGTGCTGCAGGTGATCGCCGCCGTCGTGCTCGGCGGCACGGCGCTGAGCGGCGGCCGCGGCACGCTGCTCGGCACGCTGCTCGGCACGCTCATCGTGCAGGTCGTCGATGACGCGATCGTGCTGCTGCACATCCAGCCCTTCTGGGGCGGCGTCGCCCTCGGCGCGGTGATCCTGGCCTCGATCGGCGCCGGCGCGAAACGCGAAGCGATGGAGACACGCTGATGCACGCTTCCGGCTTCGAACGAACCCGCCCCGTCCTGCTGCTCGCCATGGCGGTGCTCGCCCTTCTCGGCTTCGCCATCGGCCACCCCGCGATCCTCTCCGGCGCCAATCTCTCGAGCATGGCGGTGTTCGGCGTCGAGATCGGCATGATCGCCCTCGGCCAGACCTTCGTGATCTGCGGCGGCGATACCGGGATCGATCTGTCGGTCGGCGCGACGATGGCGCTCTCCCAGGTGATTCTCGGCCGCCTGCTGCATGGCGGCCTGCCCTGGCCGGTGGCGGTCGGCGGCGCGCTGGCGTCCGGCCTGGCGCTCGGCGGGGTGAACGCCGCGGCGGTCAGCCGCTTCCGCATCCCGCCGATCATCGCGACCCTCGCCACGCTGTTCGCCTATGACGGGCTCGCGCTGGTGGTCACCGGCGGGGTGAATATCGACCTGACGAAATCGCCGCCCGCCTTCCTCGCCATCGGCCAGGGCACGCTGGCCGGCCTGCCCTTCCAGCTGCTGGCGCTCTACCTGCCGCTGCTCGCCGTCTTCGCCTTCGTCCAGCACGGCACACGCTACGGCCGCGCCCTCTACCTCACCGGCACCAACGACCGCGCGGCGACGCTCGCCGGCGTGCGCGTCGCGCGGGTCCGCGGCTGGGCCTATGTCGCCGCCGGGCTGGTCGCGGCGATCGCCGGCGTCGTCAGCGCCGCCCGGCTCGGCACCGCCCGGCCCGATGCCGGCGCGCAGGCGAACCTGATCAGCATCGCCATCGTCGTGCTCGGCGGCACCGGCATTTTCGGCGGCACCGGATCGGTGATCGGCACGGCGATGGCGACCGTCGTCATCGCCATCGTCGATTACGGCCTGAGCTACAACGACTTCAACCCGATCTATCAGGCCGGCGTGATCGGGACGATCCTGATCGGGGTCATCCTGATCGAAACCCCGTTCGTCGCCTGGCGCGCCCGCCGCCCCCGCGCCTGAACGCGAGACGCAGCGCCCGATGGAACAGATCGCCTTCCGCATGCAGCTCGACCCCGCGCAGGCGGCGGAATACGAGCGCCGCCACGACGAGATCTGGCCCGAACTCGTCGCCGCGCTGAAGGATGCCGGGATCAGCGATTACAGCATCTTCCTCGACCCGTCGGACGGCTCGCTCTTCGCCGTGCTGCGCCGCCGCCCCGGCCATGCGATGGACGCGCTGCCCGAACAGGCGGTGATGCGACGCTGGTGGCAGGCGATGGCCGACATCATGCGGACCAACCCGGACGCCTCTCCCACCGCATCGCCGCTGCGCCGCGTCTTCCACCTGCCCTGAAGCCGGCGGCCAACCCGGAGCGCGTTAAGCGTTTCTTCAGACATTCGGCTTAGAACCAGCCGGGGCCGACCAGCGGCAGCGGAAGCCATGTTAGTATTATTTATCAAATTCAAAGCACTATGCGGCGACCGGCGCGGCAATATCGCGATCATCACCGCGCTTGTATCCCTGACCCTGATCTTCATCCTCGGCATGGGGATCGATTACGGCCTCGCGATCGACCGCAAGTCGCAGATGGAATCCTATGCCGACGCCGCGGCCCTCGCCGCCGTCACCCCCGCGATGGTCGCCGCCGGCCAATCCTCCGCCATCACGACGGCCCAGAACGTCTTCAACGCGCAGGCCCTCACGATGACCGGCGTGACCTACAACGCCAACGACGTCACCGTGTCGATCGCCACCAGCGGCGACAAGCGCACCGCGACGGTGCAATACCAGGCCCAGTCGCAAGCCATGCTGCCGGATGTGATGGGGTTCGGTTCCATCAAGATCGGCGGCCAGGCTACGGCGACGACGACGATCGCCCCGAACATCGACTTCTATCTCCTGCTCGACGACTCCCCCTCGATGGCGATCGCCGCCACCCAGAGCGGCATCAACACGATGGTCGCCAACACGACGGCGCAGGGCGGTTGCGCCTTCGGCTGCCATGAAGAGAATCCGTCCGCCGATAACCTCCAAAACCCCTACGGCGAGGACAATTACGCCCTCGCCCGCAGCCTCGGCGTGACCTTGCGGATCGACATGCTCCGCCAGGCCACGCAGGACCTGATGACGACGGCGCAGACGACCGAAACCCAGAAGGGCACCACCTACCGGATGGCGATCTACACGTTCGACATCGGGCTGAACACGATCGGCAACCTCACCTCCGACCTTTCCCAGGCCCAGACCGAGGCGGGCAACATCCAGCTGCTGGAAGTCTACTCCAACAACTGGCTGACCCAGAACGACTACAATGACGACGAGGACACCAATTACGACACCGCCCTGAACGGCATCAACGCGATCATGCCCAACCCGGGAAACGGCACCGGTGCCGCCGGCGACACGCCGCAGGAAGTGCTCTTCTTCGTGACGGACGGCGTCGAGGACGAGGACGTCAACGGCAACCGCCAGCAATCCCTCCTCAACACCGACCTCTGCACCGCCATCAAGAACCGGGGGATCAGGATCGCGGTCCTCTACACAGAATACCTGCCGCTGCCGACCAACAGCTGGTACAACACCTACATCGCGCCGTTCCAGAACAGCATCGCGCCAACCCTTCAGCAATGCGCCTCGCCCGGCCTCTATTTCGAGGTGAAATCCGGCGGCGACATTTCTGCCGCGATGTCCGCGCTGTTCCAGACGGCCGTGCAATCCTCCTATCTATCGAGTTAGCGGAGCGATATCGTGCTCCGAAAGACGAGACGCGCCCCGAAGACCGGAAGATTCAAGCTGCCGGCCCGGCTCAGAACCCTGCTCGGCGATGGCCGGGCGGTCGCCGCCGTCGAATTCGCGCTCGTCGCAGCTCCCTATTTCGCCTTGCTGTTCGCCATCATCGAGGCCGGGCTGATCTTCTTCACCCAGGAAGTGCTGCAGAACGCGACAAACGACACGGCACGCCTGATCATGACCGGGCAGGCGCAGTCATCCGGCATGACCGCGCAGCAATTCCTTCAGGACGTCTGCACCGACGGTGTGCCCCTGATCACCTGCGCCAATCTCAACGTCAACGTACAGACCTTCCCGTCCTTCAACGCCATCACGCAGGTCAATCCTCTGACAAGCGGCAACTTCAATACGTCATCGCTGAGTTACAGCCTTGGCGGCCCCGGGGACATCGTGATGGTTCAGGTCTTCTACCAGCTGCCGGTCATGGCCAGCCTGCTGAATTTCAGCTTCGCGACGATGAACGGCAACTATCGCCTGCTGCAGGCAACAGCGGTGTTCCGAAATGAACCCTACTGACGGCAAGAGCGGCGCATGCACATGCACATGGGCACGACGCATCCTGCGCCGTCTCGCCGCCGCGTCCCAACGCCGCCGCGCGGGTGTGGCGGCGGTCGAGTTCGCCCTCGTTCTGCCCGTGCTCCTGCTGTTCTTCTTCGCGACGACCGAGCTGGAACAGGCGGTGATCGTCAACCAGCTCGTCTCGCAAACGGGTTCGACCATCACCAACATCGTCTCGCAATACACCAGCATCAGCGCGAGCACGCAGCTTCCGGACATCTTCTCCGCCGCGTCGCAAATCCTCGCCCCCTACCCCGCATCGCCAGCCCAGATCGTCGTCAGCTGCATCTCGATCGACGATGATGGCGATGCCAGGGTCGCCTGGAGCGAAGCCTCGAACGCCACTGCGCTGCAACAAGGCCAGGCCGTCACCGTCCCGACCTCACTCGACGTGCCGAATACCAGCGTCATCCTCGGACAGGTCGATTACGCGTTCGAGCCGACGCTCGATTTTCTCAAGCTCGGCCCGTTCCATCTCCAGTCCTCCGTCTACATGCTGCCCCGTAATTCCTCGACGATCAGCTTGGTGCCGTAAACGACGCAGGGTCATCGCCTTCGGCGGGCAGATCCCGCAACTCATCAGGCCGTTCCCGGCGTCCGAAACGCCACCGCCGGCAACCGCGCTGGCATGGCACGGTCACGGCCGGAATGCGTGCCGCAGGCGGGACGACCCGCGGCACCCAGACCCACTCAGGACAGGTGATGCACCTCCTGCAGGCCATAGACGGGTGTTGGAATGCCGACCTGCCGCGCTTTCAGCTGGAGGGCGAGATACAGCGAGTAATGGCGTGACTGGTGGAGATTGCCGCCGTGGAACCAGAGGTTTTGCTGCTGCGTCGGCTTCCACATGTTGCGCTGCTCGCCTTCCCAGGGGCCGGGGTCCTTCGGCGTGTCGGAACCGAGGCCCCAGACCTTGCCGACCTTGTCGGCGACCTCCTGGCTGATCAGATCGGCGGCCCAGCCGTTCATCGAGCCATAGCCCGTGGCGTAGACGATGAGATCGGCCGGGAGTTCCTCGCCATCCGCCATCCTCACGCCGGTTTCGGTGATCTCGTCGACCCCGACGCCGCTCTTGAGCTTGATGCTGCCGTCGATCACCAGGTCACAGGCGCCGACATCGATATAATAGCCCGAGCCGCGGCGGAGATATTTCATGAACAGGCCTGAATCGTCCGCGCCGAAATCGAGCATGAAGCCGGCCTTTTCGAGGGCGGCATAGAAATCGGCGTCCTTTTCGCGGATCGCGTCATAAACCGGGATCTGGAACTCGTGCATGATCCGGTAGGGCAGCGATGCGAAGATCATGTCCGCCTTGCGGGTGGTCACGCCATTGGCGACCGCCCTCTCGGAATAGAGCTCGCCGAGGCCGATCTCCATCAGCGAATCCGAGCGGACGATATGCGTGCTGGAGCGCTGGACCATGGTGACGTCCGCACCATGCTCCCAGAGGGCGGCGCAGATGTCGTGCGCCGAGTTGTTGGCGCCGATGACCACGACCTTCTTGCCCGCATAGGCATCGGGCCCCGGGTGCCGGGAGCTGTGGTGCTGCTCGCCGCGGAAGCGGTCCATGCCCTTGAACTGCGGGATGTTCGGCTTGCCCGACATGCCGGTGGCGAGGACGAGTTGGGTCGGACGGAGCTCGATCTCCTCGCCATCGCGATCGACGACGACACGCCAGGTGCCGCTCGCTTCATCGAAGGCGGCGCTCTTCGCGGTGGTTCTGGTCCAGTAATTGATCTCCATGACCTTGGTGTACATTTCCAGCCAGTCGCCGATCTTGTCCTTCGGCGCGAAGACCGGCCAGTTGGCGGGGAAATCGATATAGGGCAGGTGGTCGTACCAGACCGGATCATGCAGGCAGAGCGACTTGTAGCGCTTGCGCCACTGGTCGCCCGGCCGGTCGTGCCTGTCGATCACGATGGCGGGCACGCCGAGCTGGCGCAGCCGCGCGCCAAGCGCGATGCCGCCCTGCCCGCCGCCGACGACGAGGACATAAGGCTGGGTTTCGTAGCCGAGCGTGCGGGCTTCCTCCTCGCGCCTTTCCTGCCAGCTCTGCCGGCCGCGGCGGACGCCGTGCTCGGCGCCCATGGGCCGGCGGATGCCCTTGGGCTCCTCGTGGCCCTTGAGTTCGGCGAGGGTGGTGAGCAGCGTCCAGGCCTTGCCGTCCTGCAGGCGGAGCAGCCCCTCCCCGCGGCCGATCTTCGTCTCGAAGGCGAGCCAGGCCTCGATGACGCCGTTGGACTCGGTCGGCGGCTCGGCGAGCGCGAAGCTGACCGGACGGACATTGTCGAGGGTCGCCGCCAGCATGTCGCGCACGCCGTCGGGCGTTTCGACGGTCCTGATGTTCCAGGTGAAGGCGATCAGGTCGCGCCAGAAGCTGACCGGCGCAAAGAGCCGGGCGGCGGCTTCGGCGTCACCGGCGTTCAATGCCCGGTTGAAACTGTCGAGCCACGCCTCGACCGCCTTCTGCGGCGCGGAGACGGTGATGGGCTTGTCGATCGTCATGTCGTTCATGGGTTGCGTTTCCCTTGCTGTTGTGACGCCGCGTCAGGCGGCGAGATCGATGAGAATCTTGATGTGCCTGCCGGAGGGATCGAGCAGCGCCTCGAACCCTTCGGCAACGGCATCGTCGAGCCGGATGCGGGCGGTGACGATCTTCGAGGCGGGCAGGATGCCGCTCGCGATCATGCGGATCACGCGCGGCCAGTAATGGGTCGGGTAGGCCCAGGCGCCCCGCAGGTCGACATCCTTGAACGTGACCTGGAACCAGTCGAGCGGATTGTCGTGCGGGTGAAGCCCGGTCTGGACCACCACGCCCTGCTTGCGCACCGCATCGAGGCAGGCTTTCAGCGCGTGCTCGTTCCCGACGCATTCGAGGGCGACGTCGCAGCCCGCCCCGCCCTCGGTCGCCGCACGGACGCGGGAGCCGACATCGTCGCGCTGCGGGTTGAGAACGACGATGTCGGGAAGGATGCTGCGGGCGAAGGCGAGCCGCGCGTCGTTGATGTCGGAGAGGAAGAGCGTCGTCGCGCCGGCGGCGCGGGCGGCAATCAGGGTGAGCAGGCCGATCGGCCCGGCGCCCGTCACCAGCACCGCGCTGCCCGCGCCGACGCCGCCGCGGTCGCAGGAATAGACGGCGACGGCGGCGGGCTCGACCAGGGCGGCCTCCTCGTCGCTCAGCGCGTCGGGAATCCTCTGCACGTTGTATTCGTGCAGCATCGCTTCCTCGGCCATGCCGCCCCAGGCCCAGCTGAGGCCGGCCAGCGCCAGCTGCGGGCTGAGGTGAAACAGGCCACGGTCGGCATAATAGTCGCCGGCGCGCGGCATGATCAGGGGCTGGACGGAGACGCGGTCGCCCGGCTTCACGCTGGAGACGCCCTCGCCGATCGCGGTGACGACACCGCCGAATTCGTGCCCGAGGATTTGCGGCCCCTGGGCGCCGGTGAAGGGATGCGGTGTGGTGGGGATGAAGATCGGCCCGTAGGCGTATTCGTGCAGGTCGGTGCCGCAGATGCCGACGAAGCGGTTGCGCACGAGGACCTGACCGGGTGGTGGCTTGCGGTCAGGTGCGGCGACGTCCTCGATCCGCAGATCGCGGGCGGCATGGAATCGTAGTGCTTTCACGTCGTTCCTCCTTGCAATCTTGGCGTTGCGAACGAGTGAAAAGCAAACGGCATGCCAGCCCGGATTCGGCGGAAATGCGCGGCCGGCCGGGCAGGATGGCGCCACAGTGTGGCGCCCCTGTGTGGCGTTCCGTGGCGCTCAGCGCTGCGGGCGGAGGCGGCCGGAGATGCCGAGGCGGCGCATCCGGCGGTGCAAGGTGGTACGGTCGCAGCCCAGGCGGCGGGCGAGAGCGGAAACATTGCCGCCACAGCCATCGAGCGCGGCGCGGAGCGAAGCGGCCGCATCGTCCTCCGTTCGAACGGAGACCGGGCCAAGACCGCCGGGAAGATCCGCAACGCGGATTTCGCCTTCCTCGCACAAGGCGGTCGCCACCGCGAGGACGTTGTCGAGTTCGCGCAGATTGCCCGGCCACCGGTGGGCGCGAAGCATGGCGGCGGCATCCGGCGCGAGACGGACCGGCCGCCCCTCGCGCTGCCGCGTCGCCAGCAGACGGGCGAGCAGCCAGTCGAAATCGCCGCGGCTGCGCAGCGGCGGGAGGCTGAGCGCGGCGACGTTCAGCCGATAGAAGAGATCCTCGCGGAAGCTCCCCGCGGCGACCAATGCGCGAAGGTCGCGATGCGAGGCCGAGATCAGCCGGAAGCCGACCTTGCGCGGGCGGGCGGCGCCGAGGGGCTGGACCGTGCGTTCGGCAAGGACGCGCAGCAGGCGGGTCTGCAGGGAGAGCGGCATGTCGCCAATCTCGTCGAGGAACAGCGTGCCGCCATCCGCCTCCTCGATCAGGCCGCGGCGGCCGCGCGGGGCCGCTCCGGTGAACGCGCCGGGAGCGTGGCCGAACAGCTCTGATTCGGCCAGGGTTTCCGGAATCGCAGCGCAGTTGACCGCGACGAAGGGGCCTTTCGCGCCGCTCGCCTCGTGAATTGCGCGGGCGAGATATTCCTTGCCGGTGCCGGTTTCGCCGTGGATCAGCACCGGCAGGTCGGTGCGGGCAAAGCGCGCGGCACGGTCCTGAAGCGCCTTGATCTCGGGCGTCTCGCCGCCGAGGCGGCGGAGGGCGGGCGGCAGGGTTTGCCGTGCTGCGCGCGGACGGGGCGGCGGCTCGATCGCATGGGCGAAGAGCATGTTGCCGTCACGGGCGCGGAGCACGCGCTCATGGGTTGGCCGGCCGCGCATCAGGGCGGGCAGATCGTCGATCGAGAGATCGAGGAAGCGGGAGATCGGCTGGCCGATCAACTGCTCGGGGCGGCGCCAGTCGCGCCCCGCGGCGCGGGCGAGCATGCGCGCCGCGCCGTGGGTGAGGCCGGCGATGCGGCCGGAATCATCGATCGCGATGCCGCCTTCGGGGTCGACGTCGAGAAACTCGGGAGAGAGGGCGAAACGCAGCACCCACTGGCGCCGGGTGCGTTCCATCAGGTTGGCGAGTTCGATGCGCCGCACGGTGGTGGTGACAAGGTGCCGGGCCAGGTTCTGGCTGGTCTTTTCCACGGGCGATTTGAGGAGCGAGATGTCGAGCACCGCGGAAAGCTGCCCCGCGGTATCGTAGATCGGCGCCGCCGTGCAGGAGAGCGGCGTGTGGGTCATGTCGAAATGGTCGGTCTGGTGGATCGTCAACGCCTCGCCGGTGGCGATGCAGGCACCGACGGCGCAGGTGCCGGCATGCGATTCGGCCCAGTCCGAGCCGAGATAGAGCCCTGCGCGGCGCAGATCGTCATCGTAGCGGGGATCGCCGAGATATTCGACGGTGACGCCAGCCCGGTCGGCGAGGAGCAGGACATAGGCCTGGTTCGCGACATTGCCATAAAGCCGCTCGAGGCCGGACCGGGCGATGGCGATCAGTCCCTCGGCCTGCTGGCGGTGCTCCTTCAGCCGTCCCTCGGGGAGGATGACGGCTTCGGCATTCACCGCAGGATCAAGGCGGTAGTCATCGAGGCAGCGGCGCCAGGACTGGATGACATAGGGGTCGCGCATGCTGGCATTGCCCTGCCAGACGGATTCGATCTCACGCACATGGTCGGCGATGGTCATGCTTCGACTTTTCAACGTTTCCCAAGGCATCATATGACAAAAACCGAATCCGCCTGCACGGAAATAGCACGAAATGTTCAACGTGCGGGGTCCGACGCGATCGGCCGCCTCCCGATCATCGGCGCTGAGGGCCCCGGAACCCGTTCGTCACCGGCGGCTACCGTAGCCCGCGAGATGGGTCACGAAGCGCGCGCCCGCCTCATCTGCCGGGTCCACGAAATGCACATCGTCCGGCGCGCGGCGTGGCGTGTCGACGGTCAGGAATATCGCGGGGGCGGCGCCTTCGACCGGCCGGATCGCATGCACGACGTGACGCAGGAACATCACCATCTGGCCCGCGCGAAGCCGGCGCGGCGGCTCGTCGGCCAGGCTGAAATCGGCCTCGCCATCCAGGAGCAGGAGGTGCTCGTCGCAATTCATGTGAAAATGCCTCGGCAATGGCCGATACAAACGAAAGACACGGGAACTAGCCGATTCACTGTCCGACAGATAGGCATCGACAATCACGGAATCCGCAGTGTCGGGAAATCTCGCCTTGATTTCGTCAAGATCGAAGAAATTATGAATGTCGTTGCCCATGATTATGTTCCAGACCTGCATTTGCATTGAATTCGTGCACGTCCGAACGGATCGTCCCGGCCCGTTCCGCTCTGC
This sequence comes from Acidiphilium sp. JA12-A1, assembly GCF_000724705.2. Classification (NCBI taxonomy): domain Bacteria; kingdom Pseudomonadati; phylum Pseudomonadota; class Alphaproteobacteria; order Acetobacterales; family Acidocellaceae; genus Acidiphilium; species Acidiphilium sp. JA12-A1. The sequence goes on along the minus strand of NZ_JFHO01000004.1, from coordinate 22,438 downwards.
CGTGTCCGCACCGGATCTGGCCCGTCCCCGCCATCGTTCAAATGAAATCTTTTGATCCACCCTTTCGGTTGCGCAGATGAACGGCCACGGGAGCGCCCATGCACCACGGCGGACGACAAGGTGCCGCGCCGTTCACGACGCCGGGGGCGGACGCGCGGCTGACGATACCGGAGCACGGCAGGCCAACCCGGCCCCGGTGACCGCGCCTGGCATCCTCACCACGAGCACCGCTCCCGCGCACCGGGCCGGGTTCGCGGCCAGGTCTCGCCCGGAGCGGAACGGCGGATCATGGCTTGCGCGGTCCCGAGAGAGCGGCACCGCGCCCATTCAGGACATGCGCCCGTTCAGAAAGCCGAGCGCCGGCAGCGGCCGCCACCCGCGGGGCAATTGCGCGCGGCTCATCGAGCGGATCGTATAGCGCGGCACTGGCAGCTCGCAGCGTTGCAGAAAGCCGAGATAGGCCCGCACCTGCTGCTCGCGCCAGATCTGGTCAGCCTGGGCGCGGGTGTGGCTGGCATGAATGTCGGCGATCCGTACAACACGGCCGATGGTGGCGATAACGGCCCAGAGCCGATCATCGCCGCGCCCCGGATCCTTTTCATAAGGTCTGACGTTATCGGGCATTTGCCGGAAAACTTGGCATGGAGACACGGTGCCCGCAAGCCGGTTCTGCGCATCCGGCAGCGCCATGGCGCGGCCCGCCCGTCCGGCGCCGTCGAGCGGCTCGCCCGGGGCGTGACCAGGACGATCGTGTCCGGCGCACTCGCGACCACCTGAGCGGCGCCCTCGTCCAGACCGTATGCAGCGCCCGATCCTGTTGATGAATGAAGCAGGATCAGCAGACGGACCCGTGCGCCGTGTAGGAACGCACCACGCCGCCGACGATGGCGAAGGTCACGGTGCAGGTATTGTGATAGGTCTGGGGCGGAACGGCCGGGGGAATTCCGCCGATCGCCGGTCTCTGGTCCACGAAGAGCGGCCCGCCGACCCAGCCGGGGACCGAGTAGGTGATCGTCCGCTCGTAGCGATCATAGGTGATCCCGCCGCTTTCGGTGCGGCTGGCCGGCACGCCCAGCGCCGCCACCAGCGCCGATTCCGGCTTGCCGACATAGGCGCTCATCGTCCTGGCAAGGTGCGGCCCGGCGCATCCGGCGAGGCCGAGAGACCACAGCGCCATCAGACCCAGTCGCCAGCCATTCCTCACGCGCATCCCCTCACTCCCCGAGACGCTCCGGCCCATCCCTTCAAGATCGGCCGAAATCTTCCGCTTCCAAGGGGGGCGGCCGACATACCATCCCCGGTCGATGCGGCGCCCGCGCCGCTCGGGCCTACCGGTTCGCGGCGGCGCGGGCGATCTTGCCGAGGGCGGGGGGCGTCAGCGCGGGGCTGGCCAGCACATGGCGCAGGGCAGCAACGGTCGGCAGCCCGCCGCGCGGCGCCGTCACCACGACCACGAGTTGCGCATCCCGGGCCGCGAACAGGTCGTCCAGCATGTAGAGGCGGGTGACCAGCGAGCCGAGGGTAAGCCGGCCGTCGATCACGAGATCGCTCGCGGCCATGCGATGCCCGTTCTTGCTCACCGCGAGCTGCCAGTTCGGCGCGCCGGAACCCGTTGCCCGGATCAGCCCGAGATGCACTTCGCGCAGGTTGAACAGGCCGAGCCGGCGGCGCAGGTCGAAGATCGGCTCCGGCGCGGTGCCCGGCGGAAAGGCGACGATCGTCGCCCTGAACCCGTCGGGGTCGACGAAGTCGCGGCGGATGGCGCCGGCGGGCAGACCGCCGGAAGGGGTCGGAACCGCGCGCCATCCGGCCAGCCTGGCCGGCGGCACGACGACGGTCTGCCGCGCCTGCCGGTCCAGCGCGAAGGCGACGGCCGGCCCGGCGAGGCTGACCGCCAGCACGGCGAGGGCGGCAACCAGACTCGTGCCCCGCGCCGCCGGCGCCGGCGCGCCCGGCACCACCGCCGGCGGCGCGTGATCCTCGCGGAACGGCAGGCCGAGCAGGATGATCACGAACAGTACGATCGAGAAGAAGATGTAGCCGTACAGCACGTGATCGGTCGCGGCGGCCTTCGCACTGCCTTCGGCATAGCCGAGCCAGATGATGCCGAGCGCGCGGAACCCGTTCGCGATGACCGGCACGACGAGACAGACGGCAATGAACGCCAGCCGCCGCCCGGTGGAGCGGAAGATCACCAGCGCATACAGCACGGCGAAGGCGATGGCGGCGATCAGGAAGCGCAGCCCGGCGCAGGCCCGGGCGATGCGGAACGCGCCGGCGGCGATCTCGATCGTGGTGCCGTGCAGATAATGGGCGATCCCCAGCAGGCTCAGGCCGGCGGCGGCGAATTCGGCGGTGAAACGCTGGAGCGGCGCGACCAGGAAACTGCCGAACGGCACGAGGAAGACCAGGTACCAGAACGGCGCGCGAAAATGCCAGTAGACCGACCGGCCGAGCACGCCGAGCAGCAGGCATTGCAGGATCCCCATCGCGGCGAGCTGGCGGCCCTCCATGATGCCGAGGCGCTGGGCGACGAACCATGCCAGCGCGAAGGGCACCGCCAGCAGCGCCGCGCGCGGCTCGGCCGCAGGCTCAAGCGCGGCGAACCCGGCGCGGCGTTCCCACAGCAGATACAGCGCGATCGGCAGGATCAGGAAGCAATGATTATACGCCGTCGACGCCCACCAGACGCCATAGGCGGCCTCGGCCTCATGCGCGAAGACGATGCCGAACCCGACGATGCCGAGGGCAAGCGCCAGCCCGGCCCGGCGCCATGAAGCGCTCACGCGAGCACCCGGTCAAGTGCTGCGAGCGCGGTCGACCAGCCGTGATTCGCGATCACCGAAGCCCGCCCGGCCGCACCGAGCCCGGGCCACTCGCCCCGCAGGATCGCCCGCGCGCCGGAGAGCATCGCCGCCGCGTCATCGGCGACCAGCGCATCGCGCCCGGCGATCGCGGATATGCCGGTCAGGGCGGCGGTGGTGGTCAGCACGGGGCGGGCCATGGCCATGGCTTCGAGCACCTTGTTCTGGATGCCGCGGGCGATGCGCAGCGGCGCGACCGCCAGGGCGGCGTGACGGAGATAGGGGCGGATGTCGGGCACGTCGGGATGCACGTCGATGGATGGATGCGCCGCCAGCGCGCGGATCTGCGGCGCGGGATCGGCGCCGACGATGTGGAACACCGGCCCGGGCCGGTCCCGCGCCAGGTCGGGCATCACGCTCTGGGCGAACCACAGGCAGGCGTCGATGTTCGGCCGGTAGTCCATCGCGCCGGTGAACACGATGGCCGGCCGGTCGGGCGGATAGGGGTTGGGCCAGTCCTGCCCCGGATCGAAAAACCCGGTATCGACGCCGTTCGGCACCGCCTCGGTCCGCGCCCCGGTCTCCGGCGCCAGGGCGGTGAAGCGGTCGCGCTCGGCATCGGAAACCAGGAAGGTGCGGGTGAAGCGCGCCGTCGCGGCCCGTTCGAGGGCCAGCAGCGTGCGCGCCTCCCGCCGCCAGACCAGCGCGCGAAGGCCGCCGGACTCCGCGCCATAGGCGGCGAATTTCTCCGAATCGAGATCCACCATGTCGAACAGCGTCGGCAGCGCTTCGGCATCGTCGAGATACGGCGCCATCGCGCTGGAGAACACCAATGCGCGCTCGATCGGGTGGTTCCGGCGCGTCTGCCGCACCCAGGCGCGCAGCCGCCGGTCATGGAAATAGCCGACGCTGAGCGGCATCCCGGGCCGCAGCCGGGCGAGCGCGCGCAGCCGCGCCAGCCGCGGATCGAGCGGGATCGCCGCGACCGAGGCGAGGCCGGGCCGCAGCGTCTCGACATGCGCCATGTCCTCCTGCCGGTCGACGAAGCAGCCGAGATGGACGTCGTATTTCCGGCTGAGATGATCGAGCCAGCGGAAGGAGCGGATCTTGTCGCCCTTGTTCGGCGGATAGGGCAGCCGGTGGGCGAGAAACAGCAGATGCATCGCCCCTCACCCGAGGCCGCGGATGATCGCCGGGCCCAGCCGGTTCACCACCGGCCGCGGCAGGCGCTTCCAGAGCGCGATCATGGCGCGGTATTTCGGATTGAGCGGGTTGTTCTCCGGGATCGCGGCACCCGGCGCCAGCGCGAAGCAATAGGGCAGCGGCGCGGGCGCGAAGCCCCAGTTCTTCTTGAAGTCGAAGGCGCCGGTGCCGGCCTTGCTGCGGCCGAAATCGAACCCGCTCAGCCCCCGCTCCCGGGCGCGGCGCATCAGCGCCCAATACATGAAGTCGTGGCCGCCGACGCCCCGCGCCGCCGGCCCGCCGCCGGCGTAATAGGGCAGGATCTCGTCGCGGAACACGAAGGACAGCACGGCGCAGACCGGCCGGTCCTCGTGCCGCACGGTCAGGATCTCGACATCCCGGCCAAGACCTTCCAGCAGGGCGCGGACATAGCGGCGCGAGAAGACCGGCGTGCCGAGATGATGCACGCTCTCGGCATAGAGCGAAAAGAACGGCTCGACCGTGTGCTCGATCCGGCTGGTCAGCCCGCGCTCGATCGCCTTGCGCACCACGGCGCGCTGCTTGCGCGGGATCGCCTTCAGCAGGTCGTCCTCGCCCTCGGGCAGCGTCTTGCGGAAGGTGAAATAGAGCGGCTCGGGGGTGACGAAGCGCTGCGGGTCGAGGTCGAGCCCGCCCCGCGCGCGGAATTCGCACACCGGCGCGCCCAGCACGCGTTGCAGCGCCAGCGCCGCCTCGGCGAGGCCCTGCAGCGTCTCGGCATCCGCCGCCAGCGGGCCGCCATAGACGGCGAAGGGCAGCGAGACCAGCGAATGGCCGAACAGCAGCGTCTTCACCTCCATCAGCGGCAGCACGCCGCAGACCTGCCCGTCGCGCTCGGCGAGCAGGAAATGCGGCCGATGCCCGAAGCCGGTGGCGAGAATCCCGCCCCAGGCGAAGCGGTGAAAGAAGGTCGCGTCGGGATGGGTGTCGACGAACGCATCCCAGGCGGCGGCGTCGCGCGGTTCTGCGGGGCGGTAACGGAGCGTCATGTCAGCACGGGCGGGACGGGTCGAGAAGATCGGCATAGACCCGGTCCATCCGGTCCCAGGCGAAATCCTCCAGCAGGGCCGCGAAGCGCGTCTTCATCCGGCCGAGATTGACCCGGTGGCGAAACCGCGCGCTGAGCCGGGCATGGGGGATGTGCGGCTGCCCGGGGTCGAGTTCCCAGGGATGGGTGTAGAAGATCTGCGGCCGCCCTTCCCGCCGGTGCAGGTGCCGCACCGCGCCGCGATAGGCGGCATAGGGCAGCAGGCGGAAATAGCCGCCGCCGGCACAGGGCCAGTTGCGTCCGAAGCCGTGAACGGTGGTGAGCGGAATTTCCCAGAGCGACGATCCCGCCGGCCGGAACGGCACGCGCGCGGCATCCGGCGTGCCGTAGAGGTCGTGCTTCACCGGGAACAGGCTGGAGGTGTAGCGATGCCCGGTCTCCTCGAGGATCTCCCACGCCCAGGGCACGTGCGGCCCGATCGAGAAGGTCGGCGCCCGATAGCCGATCACCGCGACGCCGCCGGCATCCTCCAGCGCGGCGCGGGCGCGGGCGAGGTCGGCGCGGAAGGCCTCCGGCCCGATGCGGTCGACCAGCTGGTGCCCGTAGCCGTGGCTGGCCAGCTCGTGCCCGGCCGCGACGATGCGGCGGACCAGACCCCTGTGCCGCTCGGCCACCCAGCCGAGGGTGAAGAAGGTCGCGTGCACGCCGCGCGCGGCCAGCGCCTCGAGCATCCATTCCGTATTGGCCTCGACGCGCCGCGGCCAGCGCTCCCAGCTCTCGCGGTCGATCACGTCGGCGAAGGCCTGCACCTGGAAATAATCCTCGACATCGATGGTCATGGCCCCGGTCAGGCTCATCGGAAGAACTCCGGAGAGGCCGGCGCATCGTCGGGATCGAAGTCGGCCGGCTCGACCAGGCCGGTGCGCGACCGCGCGCGCGGGGCCGGCTCGGGCGGGCTGCCGGCGGTGAGGTCGCGCTCGAGCTCGTCGGCGATCCGCTTCGCCGCCGCCGCGCCGATATGCTGCTCGCCCTCCAGTGCGGCGTTGAACAGCAGCCGGGCGCAGAGGCGGTTGATGCGGCGCGGCACGCCGTTGGTGGCGGCATGGATCGCGGCGACCGCGCCCTCGTCGAACAGGTCGTCGCGCTCGCAGCCGGCCGCGGCGAGCCGGTGCCGGATATAGGCGGCGACATCGGCGGCCGGCAGCGGGTTCAGATGGTAGGAGGCGAGGACCCGCTGGCGCAGCTGTTCCATCTGCGGGCTGGCGAGCGTGCGGCGGAATTCCGGCTGGCCCAGCAGGATGACCTGCATCAGCGGGCGCGACCGGTCCGCGAGGTTGGAGAGCAGGCGCAGGATTTCCAGCGTCTGCGCCGGCAGGGCCTGCGCCTCGTCGATGACGATGACGGGGCGGCGCCCGCGGGCATGGTCGCCGCGCCAGCGCTCGCAGATCTGCCCGAGGAACTCGGCCTGGTCGGCGACGCGGGTGATGCCGAATTCCGCCCCGATCAGGCGGAGCAGCGACCAGCCGCTGACCGCCGGCGTCGTGATCACCGCGGGCCGGTAGGCGCTCGGGTTGAGGCGCGCGAGCAGGCGCTCCATCAGCGTGGTCTTGCCGGCGCCGACCTCGCCGGTGATCACCACGAAGCCATCCCCCTGGGAGAGGCCGAACAGCAGATGCGCCATCGCCCGGCCATGTTCGCCGCTCTCGAAGAAATAGCGCTCGTCCGGCGTCAGCCGGAACGGCATTTCCCGCAGGTTGAAATGGCTTCGAAGCAGATCCACGCTCAGAACACCTTCTGCACGCCGAAGGTGATGCTCGCCTGCACCCCGTTGCCGGCGATGCCGGGCGAAACGCCGTAGCCGTTGAGCGATGTGTTGGTGACCGCGAGCTGCAGGTCGAATTCGAGCCGGTTGGCGGTTTGATAAGTGCCGGTCAGGGCGCCGGTATAGACCGGGCTCTGGCCGAGCCCGGCCAGTGCTCCGCCCTGCGGCGTATCGAGCGTGCTATAGTCGAAATAGGCGCTGACCGTCGCGCTCCGCGTGAGCTGATGCGAAAACGTGGCCGACGCCGACAGGCTGCGCTGCGAAAAGCCGGACGTGCCGGGCGCGTTGGCGACCAGGGTTTCGTCGCTGCGCACGAGGTTGAGCGAGAGACGGTCGCGCGACCAGCGGGTGATGGTCGCGATCGAGAACTGCCGCGTGCGGAACAGGCCCGACTGGACGCTGAGGCTGTTATTGGTCAGCAGCAGCGGCACCTGCGTGCCGGTGGCGACGATCTGCCCGCCGGCGCTCACCGTGCTGCCGGCGAGGTTGGCCGCGATCGCCTGGGCCTGGGTGGCCAGCGTTTCCGAATAACTGGCCGATAGTGTGGTGCGCGGCGTCAGTTGCAGGGTGGCGCGCAGATAGGGCGCGTCGAACCCGTCGCGGTGGCGATAGGCGAGCCGGATATCGACGTCGCGGCGCGGATGCAGATGCAGGCCGATGCTCCAGACGGCATCGGCGATATGGGTCGGCGGAAAGCCCTGGTAGCGGAGATTTTCGTAGCCGCCGGAGACGATGAGAAATTCCTGCGGCAGGAAGGCGTAGCGGACCCGGTCCTCGGCCCGCATCTGGCTCGATCCGTCCAGCACGCCGGTGCCGGTGTCCTGCGAGGCGGTGACGAGGACGACATCGTCGAGATCGGGGAAGAGCGGCACCGTGGTGAACTGCGCGCTGCCCGTCTGCGAAAAGACGTCGTTCGGCACGAAATAGGGAAGCTGGCTGCCGGACAGCGCGGCGCTGTTGCCGGTCTGCCGCGTATACTGGGCCAGATACACCAGATCGAGCCGGCCCAGCCCGCGAAACCTGTAGCGGTAATGCGGGCTGACCAGGTAGCTCTGCGTGGTGGTGCGCGCGTTCGGCGCGATGGCGGCGGAACCACCGGGCGCCAGGCCGCCTTCCGTCGCCTGCTGGGTCAGGAAGGCGCTGGCACTGAGGTCGAGCCGGCCGGGAATCAGCTGGGTCTCGAAGCTGCCGTTCAGCGACTGGCTGATGCCGGAATCCCGGCTCTCGCGCGCGTAGAGTTCGAGCTGCGGCCGATAGTCGAGCGACACGCGCCCGATCGGCGCGGTGCCGACGACACGCAGGCCCGGCGTCAGGCTGGTGATGAATTCGTTGTCGAAGCCATAGGATTTCGGAAATCCGCCGACAAGCGCCTCCTCCGACAGGCCGATCGAGGGGGTGAATTCCAACCCCCTCGGCAGCGGCGCCGGGCCTTCGAGCCCGCCGGACGAGGCGAAGGGGCTCGGCAGCGCGCCGAGGCGCACCGCGGTGCCGAACGGCGCCGCGCTGGTCATCGACGAGTCCGTCACGCCGGCGGACGACGACGACGACGATGCTGAAGATGACGACGACGCGGCCGCGTCGCTCGTGGCCTGGGCGACCGCCCGCCCTTCCCGCGCGACCAGCGCCGGCACGAGCAGCAGGGCCATGCGCAGGGTGCGGGCGCGCGGGAACAATGGCGCCGACAACGCGTCAGCCCCTTCTGGCGAACAGGCCGCGCCGGCGCTTCGCCGCGCGGTTCAGCAGCAGGCTGAGCTGCGGGCAGGAATCGAGCAGGTCGAGCGACTGTTCGATTTCGGCGCGGCGCGTCTGCCCGGCCTGCACCACCAGGATCGCCTGCCCGGCGATCGCGGAGATTTCGGTGGCGTCGCTCCTGGTCAGGCAGGCCGGGGCGTCGACCACGACGATCGCGTCCTCGTAGCTGTCGGCCACCGCGCTGGCCAGGCTGCGGACATGCCGCTGGGCGGCCAGAGCGGTGCGGGCTTCGGCGTCGGCCGAACCGCCGACGGGAATGAACACCAGCCGGTCGATCGCGGTGCCGAGCGGGATCGATCCGGCGAGTTGCCTTGGCGAGTCGCCGAATTCGAGAAGGCCGGGCGATTCCGCAAGACCGAAATGCGCGGTCAGCGAGGCGCCGCCGAAATCGGCATCGACGAGCACGATGTCGCGATCCCCGCCCTCCGCCAGCAGGCCGGCGAGATTCAGCGCGGCGAAACTCTTGCCGTCGCCGTCGCGCGGGCTGGTGACGAGGACGATGTTGTTGCGGCGCACCGGGTCGTGCTGCCCCTGCGCCTGCTGGAAGTGTTCCAGCACATGGTGGCGGACGATCCGGAACTCCTCGCCAACATGACGGTGACGACGAAGGGCGACCATGCCGTTTTCCTCCAGCTGGGCCAGCGACACGACGGCAGGGCGGTGCTGGCGGCGCGGCGCGAGGGGCGAGGAGAATCGCGCGGCGCGCAGCGCGAGCGGTTCGGCCGCGGCGGATGCCTGGCGGGCCGGTTGCGATGCGGCCTGCGGCTCGTTCGGGTTGATCACCGGCATCCCCTCGGCGTCCAGCCCGGCGGCGAGGCGCTCGATCAGGCTGCGGACGGAATTCGGCGGACGTTCGTTCTGGCTCATCCGAGCCCCCCGATGATGAAGGTCGCAATGAAGAGCGCGCCGAACACGCCCAGGAGCAGCGAACCGCCGATGCCGATGCGCAGCGCCGGCATGATCACGCCGGATTGCGGCGAGATGTCGGAAATCTGGCCGATCACCGGGATGCCGAAGCCGCGCAGATCCGCCTCGGAGCGGACGCGGCCCTCGAGTTCGCCGAGCAGCACGCCGACGCCGAGCCCGGCGCCGAGGCCGAGGACCAGCACGGCGACGAGGAACAGGCGCCGGTTCGGCCCGATGGGAAGCCGGGGCAGAACCGGCGGATTGATCACCTGCAGCTGCACCTGGTTGGCATCGATATTGGCGGCGGCGCCGATGCGCATCGCCTCGCGCCGGCTGATCAGGTCCTGATATTCCTTCTGCAGGACACCGTAATTCCGGTTGAGGTTGATGAACTTCGCCTCGACGCCGGGCGCCGAACGGGCGAGCGCGGTCAGCTTCGCATGCTCCACCTTGGCGCGCGCCAGCGCGCGGGTCGTCTCGAGGATCCTGGTCTGCGTCTGCAGGATCTCGAGATGCAGCGCCTTGTAGACCGGATTGGCGACCGGCACGCTGTAGCTGGACTTGCCGCCGCCGGCCGGCCCGTGTTCGAGCGCCTTGACCTGCCGTTCGGCCGCCTGCACGCCGGGATAGCTGTTGGTGTATTGCTGGCGCAGCCTGGCCAGGTTGGCGAGGGCCGCGGCGAGCGCGGGGTTGCCGCCGGCGGCCTGGGTTTCCGACAGCAGCGGCTTGGTCTTGGCGAGTTCGCTGGCCAGCAGCGCCTGCTCGGCCTTGGCGTCCTGCAGTTCGGTCTCCAGCTTGCGGACCCGCGCGCCCGATGCCCGCACGGCGGAAACGCCGTCGCTGCCCGGCAGCAGTTCGAGATATTTCGCCTGGAACGCCGCGCGGCGCGCTTCGAGCGATTTCAGCTGGTTGTGGAAATAGTCGATCTGCGATTGCAGGAACTTGCCGGCATTGTCGATGTCGCTCTGGTTGTGGTCCGACGCGCGCTCGACATAGATGTTCACCAGACCGGCGATGATGTTGTAGGCGCGCCGCGGATCGTGGCCGACATAGCGGATGGTGAACAGGTTGCGGCTCTGCGGCACCACGGTCACCCGCGCCCGCAGCCGGCGCACCAGCGCCTCGCGCGCACCCGGCCCCTGCGCGTGCAGCCCTTCGCGGTCGATCAGGTGCTGGAGATTGGGGGTGCTGAGCAGCGTCTGGCGGAGCAGGTTGAATTCCTGTTCGGAATTGCCGTTGATGGCGATGCCGCGCAGCAGCGGCGTCAGCACCGGGTCGGCCGCGACGTAGAGCTGCGCGCTGGCCTCGAAATTCGGCGGCAGCAGCATGACCGCCGTCCACCCGAGCGCGCAGACGAGCCACGCGGTGGCGAGCGCGTACCAGCGCTTGCGCCAGGCGGTGGCGAGCAGCCGCAGTGCGGTTTCGATGAGCTGTTCCATCGGCGGCTCAGAACAGGCTGCGCGGGATGACGACGATGTCACCCGGCTGCAGGGTGATATTCTGCTTCAGGTCGCCCTGGTTCAGCAGCGCGCCGAGGGCGACCGGGATCTTCACGTCATGCCCGCCGGTGCGGCGGATGATGAAGGCGCCATTGGCCAGGCCGAAACGGGGCACGCCGCCGATCTCGGTCATCAGGTCGAGCATGGTCATGCCGTTGACGTACGGGATCGCGCGCGGCTTGCCGGCGCCGATGACCCTGATGTCGCTGCCGAGCGCGCCGTGAAAGCTTTTGACGATCACGGTGACGTTGGGATTCTTGACGTAGCTTTTCAGCCGCCTGGCGATGTCGTTCTGCAGTTGCAGGGGCGTCTTGCCGGCCGCGCGGATGTTCTGGACGAGCGGGATCGAGAATCGTCCGTCCGGCCGCACCGGCACCGCCGCCTCCGAGAGATCGGGCGAGCCATAGACGAACACGCTCAACACATCCCCCGGCCCGATCCGGTAGGTCGGGTTCGGAACCGCGACGGTCGGCACTTTCGGCGCCGGCGGCGCCGCGCAGCTGGCCAGTCCCAGGCTTAGCGCGGCCATGAACAGCAACGGCAGGGTTGTCTTGTGGCGAAAAATCCGCCGGTAACGATCTGAATTCATGGGCTTGCAATCTCCTTGCCGGTCAAAGATCCCGGGCGGCGCGTGAAACGGTCATCGGGGCGGTGATGAAAATTCCGGGCCGGGATCGTGCATCGTCCGACCACGCCGCGGCCGGCCAGGCCCGCGCACCCACCCGTCGCCGCGGGGCGCGGCGACACGCGCCCAACCGGGTTCACGGCAGCTTGCGGCAGGAGACACGACGATGCTCATGCGGGCCGGTCAGCGACGGGGAACGCGATCGGCGTCCCCGACGCCAGACACGTCGATCGATACGTTCTTCAAAATGACCTCTCTCGCTGAAATACGCGCCTGACAATCAGTTAAGCGATCCCTCAGGGCATAGCATGGCGATCGTGGGAAAGCGACAGATTTATGCACATTTCTGGACTGGAATCCTATTACGGTATAAAAATCACGAGAGCGGCGAGTATGTTTAATTTAAGACAACCTTGCGTTACGACGATCTTCCGCCGAAGACCATGAAGGATCGGCTGCGGTGCCCCTCATGTTGATGAGCGGAGCATCGTCATCGCGCCCCTCATGCGCAGGCCGCCTGTTCGACCGGCGCGCCCGCCGCCGCACCGCGCCGTGCCAGAACGGTCTCGAAAATCCGGGCCTGGCCGAGGCTGATGCTCCGCCAGTCGTGCGCCGCGGCAAAACCCTCCGTCGCCGCGCGATCGGGCGGGGATGAGAGCAGCGTCAGGATCGCGTCGGCCAGGGCCTCCGGCGTGTTCGCCGCGGCCACGAGCCCCGCCGCCGGATCGCGCACGACCTCGGCATTTCCCGGCGCCGGCGACGCGACGGCCGGCGTGCCGCACGCCATCGACTCGAGCAGCACGTTGGCCCAGCCTTCCCGGCTCGACGCCAGCACGAGAAGATCCGCGCCGGAATAATAGGCGTGCAGATCTTCCTGCGGGATACTGCCCGCAAACCGCACCCGCCCGCCCAGCCCGAGCGACGCCGCGAGCCTGCGCAACCGCGGCTCCTCCGCGCCGCTGCCGGCGATCAGCAGGTCGTGCGAGCCGAGGCCGCGCCGATGCAGGATCGCCAGCGCGCGGATCACCCGGTCATGCCCCTTGCGCGGGATCAGATGCCCGACCGAGAGCAGATACCGCCGTTGCTGACCGATCCGCTCGCGGGCCAGCGCGGGGTCGATCGCGACGAACCGCCCGAGGTCGACGCCGTTGCGCAACACCGTGACCGATCGCGGGTCCGCGCCCAGCGAGACCAGGCCCTCGGCCAGTGCCGCACTCACCGCGATCAGGTGATCCGCCTGCCGGATCGCGGCGCGGATCTGCCGGGCCGGCCCCCTGTGCGCCGGCCAGGCGGTGACATCTGAACCACGCGCCGTGATCACCAGCGGCAGGCCCAGGCGCCGCGCCAGACGCGCGGCGGCGACACCGTCCGGATACAGGTAATGGGCATCGATCAGCTGCGGATGAAATCCGGCCGCATGCAGGCGCTCCATGCCCCGGCACATCGCCCGGTAGAGCAGCGACGGCGTCGCGGCACCGCTGATGCCGGGAATCACCCCGTAGCGCGGATGCAGCACATCGAGCCCGAGGCGAACATCCTCGCGCGGCACGCGGCCCCATTGCCCGAACCGGCCGAAGAGCGGCGCGCGGAATGGAAAATAGGGCACCGGCGCGATCACCCGCGCCGCGCAGCCGGTATCGGCGACGAGATGACGCAGCCGCGTCTCCACGAAAATCCCGTGCGAGGGAAACATCGCATTGGGATAAAGCGTGGACACGGTGGCGATGCGCATCACGGCCGCGTCTTCGACTGCGCCCGCCGCTGCCGCCAGCCCGCGCCCGCGGCCGGGGTGACCGCGGCCGGTGCGGCCGGCTTCGCCTCGACGTAATCGAACGGGGTCGCGCGCGGCTTGCGGGACGGATCCGCCGTCCGGGGCTCGTCGAAAATCCAGACCCCGAGCCAGAGGACGGCGATCATGGCGAGGAGAAAAAGCGCGGCGCTCATTGCGCGACCGCCCCGCGCGCCCGCCACCCCCGTGCGGCCGCAGGCGCCGCCTCGGCGGCGACCCGGGGCAATTCCGCGCGCAGCAGCACCAGGGCCGAGGACACGAGAATCAGCAGCATGTAGAAGTAGTCGTAATAGCCGAGCGAAAGGAACGATCCGCCGACCATGAAGGCAATGATGGAAACCTCCGTCATGCGGCCGAAATCGACCAGCCAGGCCAGGGCCGGATTGCCTCGCGCCCGCCGCGCCACCCGCCGCGCCATGAACAGGCCGTTGAGGTTCAGCGCGATCCAGACGAACAGCGCCGGGAATCCCTGGTCGCCCAGGACCTCGAACCAGATGCTGTGGGTCGCCCGCTGCTGCGCCATCGGAAAATAGCGATGGATGACGCCAGGCATGGCGGTGGCCTGGAATCCGCCGCCGGTTAGCGGATTGTGCAGCGCGATCCCGAACGCATCGCGCCAGACCGTCATTCTCTCATTGGCCGAATTCGAATGATGGAAATGCAGGATGGTGAACATGCGCGCCTTCCAGTCGGCGGGCATGAAGCTGATCGCGGTGGCCATCACGATTCCGAACAGCAGGAAACTGGTCAGGCGGTTTCTGCTGTTCCACCACAGCCGCGCGACCATGGCGGCGAGGGCGATCAATCCGCCGCGCGAATAGGTCGCGACCACGGCGAACAGCGTCAGCACCATGCTCGCGAGCAGACCCGTCCGCACCGCGCGATGGGCGGCGTGCAGGCGCAGGTAGTTCATCAGCGGGATCGTCATCAGCAGCGCCACCGCGAGCTGGTTGTTGTCGCCGATGAACGTGTTGGCCGGGCCGTAGACGTGATCTTTCCCGCCGGTCAGCAACGCGAAACCACCGCCGCGCACGCCGTAATAGCCGATCGAGATGACCATGATCCAGAGCACCGCGTGCAGCCGCCGGCGGCTGGTGACGAGGGCGCCGGCGAGCAGGGCAAAGCCGAGCGACTTGATCAGCTGGATGTAGTCATGGCTCTCCACACTGGCCGGCACCAGGGCGAAGAGCGTGTTGAAGGTGATCAGGCCGGCGAAGGCGACGATCAGTACCTGCGTCGATGTCATCTGAAAGCGGCGCGGCTCATGCGCGACGAGACAGCCGATCACGGTCGCCAGCGCGGCACCCAGCGCCCAGGGCAGATGCGCCCCGGTGCCGAAGAGGTCCTGCTGGGGGTTCATCAGCGAGATCCAGTCGAACGCGATCACCCCGACCATGGGGCGCACCATGGCCATGCCGAGCAGGATCAGGAACGGAACGGCCAGCGCCAGGAGATGCAGCATCGCGGGATCTCAGCCCTGCCGCTCCAGTTTCGCCAGCAGCGCCGCCGCCGCGGCATGGTCGGCGAACGAGGCCTTCGGCGTGACGATCGGCTTGAGGATCGCGATCGCCTTGCCCCGCTCGCCGGTGCGGGCCAGCGCGGCGGCATCGTGATAGGCGATCGACGGGTCGGCGGGGTCTTCCCGGTGCGCCGCATCGAGCAGCGCCGCCGCCCGCGCGCGCCGCGCCTTGCCGGGCGTGCCGTGGAGCAGGATCCAGCCGAGTGTGTCGGCGGTTTGCGGCGTCGGCGCCCCGACATAGGCGCGCTCGGCCAAGGCCTCGGCGTCCGGCTTGCCGGATTTCGCCTCGATCCAGGCGAGATTGTTGAGCGCCACCGCGTCCTGCGGCGCCAGGCGCAGGGAGTGTGCGTACTCCGCCGCGGCCGCTTTCAGGTCGCCCCGGGACAGCGCGACCGATCCCCGCATGTCGCTCAGCGCCACGCTGTCGGGGAACCGGGCGCTCGCCGCCTTGAGCAGGGCCAGCGCCGCGTCGCGATGGCCGCCCTGGATGTCGGCGCGGATCGCGCCCGCCGCCAGCGCCGGCGACGGATTGGCGTCATAGGCGGCCTTGAACGCGGCCGCCGCCTTCGCCCAATGATGCAGCGACAGGGCGAGATCGCCTTCCAGCGCGCCGGCCTCGGGCATGTGGTCGGGCGCGGCGGCGAGTCGCTTCGCCTCCTGCTCGGCCGCGCCGGCGCCGTGCCGCGCCAGGGCCAGGCCGACCCGGGCCTGCATGAGGGCGAGCTGGCGCGGATCGCGCGCGAGCCCGGCCTCGATCACCGCTTCGGCCGCCTGCGGCTGCTTGCGCGCCATGTCGATATGCGCGAGCGCCAGCCGCGACGTCACGTCGTCCGGCGTCGCGGCCAGCAGGGATTGCAGGTTCAGGGCGGCCTGATCGAGGCGCCCCTGCGCGGCATCGAGCTTCGCGCGCAGGAGCAGGATCTGCGGCTGGCGCTGCATCGCGGCCGGGAGGGTCGAGACCAGGTTGCCGGCCTCGGTGAACTGCTTCGCCGCGAGCCGCTGCTGCAGGATCGCCGCCACGAACGCGACATTGTCGGGGGCACGGTCATGCGCGCGATCGAGCGTGGCCAGCGCGGCGTCGGGCTGGTTCATCGTCCGTTGCAGGGCGGCCAGCGCGAGCACGGGGCGCGGGTCCGCGGGATGCGCCTTCACCACGGCGGTCAGGCGTTTCAGCGCCGCATCCGGCCGCTGCGTCAGCAGGTCGACCCGCGCGAGGCCGAGCTGCGCCGTCACCGAGCCAGGGCGGGCGGCGAGCAGCCGGGTCAGGTCGGCCCGCGCCGCGTCGAGATCGCCGCGGCGGAAGTCCAGTTTCGCCTGCAGCTGCGCGGCGGCGGGTGTGGCGCCCTGCTTGTCCAGCGCGGCGACCATCTGCGTTACCGTCGGGGCGTCGTTCGCCAGCAGCGCGGCCGATCCCAGCCGGATCTCGACCGAGGTGAGCACGGCGCTCGCCGATGCGGGAACCCCGGCGAGCACCGCGCGGTATCGCTGCTCGGCCGCCTTGAAGTCGCCGCGCTGCTGGGCGAGCTCGGCCAGATTGATCCCCGCCGCGAGATCCTTCGGATCCTCCTTGAGGGCCTGAAGCGCGTCCTGTTCGGCCTCATTCCACTTGTGGTCGTGGATCTCGATCGCCGTGCGCAGGTCGAGGGCCTGGGCATCCAGCTTCCCGGCCGCCGCCAGCTTGTCGAGGCTGCGGCTGGCGACGCCGTAATGACCGCTCCGCACCGCCAGCGTGGCCACCAGCAGCTGCGCGGCGCTGTCACCGGGCTGCTGCGCCGCGAACTTCTGGGCCGCGGTCAGCGCGGCGGCCGGCTGGCCGAGCGCCGCATCCGTCCTCGCGCGAAGATACAGGATGCCGGGCAGCTGCGTGGCGATGCCGCCGAGATGATCGAGCAGCGCGCTGGCGCGATGCCAGTGATGTTCGTCGACGTCGATCGTCGCCTGGAAATACGCGAGCCCGGCCGAATGGGGCAGCAGGGAAGCCGCGCGCTTGAGCTCGGCCTGCGCCGCGGGCAGCGCGCCGGCGGCCAGGTGAGCCTGGATGAGCAGCAGTTTGCCGCGGGTGTTGAGCGGGTCCGCGGCATTGGCGCGCTGCAGGATGGTTGCGGCGCGCGCCGGCTGGCCCTCCCCGATGTCCAGTTGCGCCTCGCGGCGCAGCAGGGCCGGCGCGGCCGGCGTCACCTTGAGCCGCGCGGCGATCATGCGCCGCGCCGCGGCGAGGTCGTGCCGGGCGATGGCGAGGTCGATCCGGGTCTCGTACAGGCCCGGCGCATCGGGCGCGAAACCGGCGGCGCGCGCGAGGTCGGCCTCGGCGCGGTCGAAGCGGGCGAGGACCAGGTTGGCGCGCGCCCGCCCCACGGCGATGACGGCGGCGTGGACCCCGGTGGCCGAGCCGATCGGGAAATCGTGCAGCAGGGCGATCGACCTGCCCTGGGCCACGTAGCTGCGCAGCAGCAGGGCCAGGCTGCGGTTCGGCTGGTAGCCGGCGGCGATGGCCTTGCGCGCCTCGCGCTCGGCCGAGACGGCATCGCCGAGCTGGAGCGAGACCTCGCCCAGCAGGGCGTGCGCGGCGCCGTCATGCGGATGCCGGCGGACGGCGTTCAGCAGGTCGAGCCGCGCATCGAGCAGCTTGCCGTGCGCCACGGCCGCCTGCGCCCGCTGGTAGGAGCGCGGTTGCCCGGCATGGGCGGCGGGGGCGAAGCCCGCCATCCCCGCCACGGCCAGTGACAGTGTCACCGACCGGACGGATCGCATGATCGACGCTGGTTTCATCATCGCGCGCCTCTTCTCGCGTTCATGTGCGGCATTGCGTTCAGGCCTGACCGTCGATGGCGCGGTCATGGCTCGTCGGGTCCGGACGGGTCGGCGGCGTCGGCGGCGCGGTCCGCCCTGACGTCATCGCTCAGGCCCAGGCTGTCGATCAGCGCGTACAGGGTGGGACGGCTGATGCCGAGCAGCTTCGCCGCGGCGACCATCGAGCCGTCGGCCCGGGCCAGCGCGAGCTGGACGGCTTCACGCTCCGCCTCGCGGCGCGCCGAGCGCAGGTCCGGCAGCGGCGCGAGCGCGCCGTCCGCCAGGTCGAGGTCGGCCGCCTCGATCTGCTGGCCTTCGGCCATGATGACGGCGCGGCGCACCCGGTTTTCCAGCTCGCGCACGTTGCCCGGCCAGCCATGCCGCATCAGCGCGGCGATCGCCGCCTCGGAGAAGGCGAGTCCCTGACGGTTCTGGTCCTGGGCGAAGCGCCGGAGAAAGAAGCGCGCCAGCAGGACCGCGTCGCCGCCGCGCTCGCGCAGCGGCGGGATCCTGACGCTGACGATATTCAGGCGGAACAGCAGGTCGAGCCGGAACCGCCCGGCGGCGACCAGCCCGTCGAGATCCTGATGGGTCGCGGACACGATCCGCGCGTCGATCGGGATCGGGCGCCGCCCGCCCACCCGCTCGATCACGCCCTCCTGCAGGAAGCGCAGCAGCTTGACCTGCAGGGCGAGCGGCAGGTCGCCGATTTCATCGAGGAAGAGCGTGCCGCCCTGGGCCAGTTCGATCCGGCCCGGCGTCTGCTTGATGGCGCCGGTGAAGGCGCCCTTCTCGTGCCCGAACAGCTCGGACTCCAGCAGGGGCTCGGGGATCGCGCCGCAATTGATCGCGATGAAGGGGCCGTCCGCGCGGGGGCCGAGATCGTGTAGCGCCCGGGCGAGGATCTCCTTGCCGGTGCCGCTTTCGCCCAGCAGCAGGACCGGCGCGGTCGCCGGCG
Source organism: Acidiphilium sp. JA12-A1 (assembly GCF_000724705.2). NCBI lineage: Bacteria > Pseudomonadati > Pseudomonadota > Alphaproteobacteria > Acetobacterales > Acidocellaceae > Acidiphilium > Acidiphilium sp. JA12-A1. The sequence continues at coordinate 3,765 of NZ_JFHO01000004.1, read as the reverse complement.
CGAGCTTCTCGATCGTCCGGCAGGTCTTGAGCATGGTCTCGGAGCCGGCGATGACGCGCGGCAGCGGGCTCGGCCCCACCATGTTGCTGAGGCGGCGGTTCTCCCGCTCCAGCGCGGCCAGCCGGAAGGCGCGGTCGACGATGATCCGCAGGATCTCGATATCGACCGGCTTTTCAAAGAAGTCGTGGGCGCCGCGCCCGATCGCCAGCAGCGCGTTCTCGCGGCGGCCGTTGCCGGTCGCCACGATCACCTTGATCGCCGGAAGCTCGCGGAAGAGCGCATCGAGGATGGCCAGCCCCTCGCTGATGCCGTCGGGGTCGGGCGGCAGTCCGAGATCGATGATGGCGACCTCGGGCCGCGCCCGGCGCGCCTGGTCGATGGCCTGGTCGCGGTCGCCCGCGACGAGGACGGTGCGGCCGGGGAACGCCCAGCGATATTGCCGGCGCAGGCCCGGATCGTCCTCGACGATCAGCAGGCTCGGCTCGGGGACGGTGGGCTCACTCATGATCGATGCCGGCCGTTTCGAGGCGTTCCGCCGCCGGTTCGTGGACCGTCGGCAGGCGGATCGTCATGGTGGTGCCGGCCGCTTCCTCGCTCTCCACGTCGAGCGATCCGCCGGCCTGCAGGATCAGTTCGCGCGTCTGGAAGGCGCCGATCCCGAAGCCGGCGGCCTTGGTCGAGGCGAAGGGCCTGAACAGGCGCTCGCGCACGAAATGCGCGCTCATCCCGCGGCCCTGGTCGATGACCCGGATCGTCACCCGGCCGGGCTCGTGCGACAGGGCGACGGTGACGGTCTGCGCCGCCGTGCCGGCCTCCAGGGCATTGTCCAGCAAATGGTTGACGATCATGTCGAACGTGATCGGGTCGATGGCGACGATCGAGTGACCGTCTCCCTCGTCGAGCACCACCCTGCCGCGATGGGCGAGCAGATGCCGCAGGCGGGCGCCGACGTCGAGCCGGCCGGCCCGGTCGGCGGCCGACGGATCGAGGCGGCGGATCATCGCGCGGATCTTGTCGACCGAATCGCGGACCGTGCCGATCAGGTCGGCCTGGAATTCCGGGTCGGCCATGTGGCGCTGGGAGTTGTCGAGCAGCAGCCCGAGCTGGTTGGCGATGTTCTTGATGTCGTGCGCGACGAAGGCGAAGCGCTTGCCGGCTTCCTCGAAGCGGCGGGCGACGGCCAGGGCTTCCGCGGCCTGCCGCTCCGCCATCACCAGCGAGATCTCGCCGGCGACCACGGTGAGCAGCGCCGCCATCTCGCGGTGCAACGGCTGCGCGACGCGCGGCCGGCCGAGCAGCACCACGCCGAGCGGGCCGCTCGCGCGCGGATCGGGCAGGGCGACGGCGAGCCAGAACGGCGCGGTCACGCCCTCGGGGTCGAGTTCGACGACCGTGCGTTCGCAGCATTGGCGGAACAGGTCGGTCCCCGCCGGAATGGCCGGGATTTCGAGCGCGGTGTTCCACCCCTCGCTGTAGCGGAGCCTGGCGGCCTGCCGGTCGTGCGTGAGCAGGATGCCGCTGGGGGAATCCGCCGTGTCGGCCAGCGCCTTGATCGCCCGCTGGGCGACGCTGACCCCGCCATCGGCGGACAGCGTCGCGATGCTGCGCAGCCATTCCTGGCGGTAGTCGTACGGCGCCGCCGCGAAATGGCGGCTGAGCGCGACCATGAGGCGGGAGCGCGCCGAGCCGGAACTCGCCACGATCGCGAGCACCAGCAGGCCGGCGAACATGATGGCCCATTCGATGACCCCGGCGAGGCCGGTGCCGTAATCGCGCACGAGTTCGGCGACGATGCCGAGCACGATCATGAACGATCCGCCGAGGATCAGGCTGGCGGAGTAGAACGCCGCCTCCCGCGAGAGGTGCAGCCGGCGCGGCCGCCAGCGGATCGCGCGCATCGCGCCGGCGGCGAAGAGCGGCAGGACCATGACCAGCAGGGCGAGCCTCGCGCCGATCAGCGGCGGGCTGAAGCGGTGCTGCAGGATCACCGCCGCGTAGAGAAGCAGGCTGACCAGCGCGAGGCCGCCGGTGGCGACGCCGGGCAGGCTGACATGCCAGAGGATCTCGCGCTCGGCGTTGCGCATGACGTTTTCCAGCAGCACCAGCATGGCGATGGCGAAGACGACCTGGGCCTCGATGGCGATGGCCGCGCCCAGCGCCGGTGCGAGCGCCCGCGTCAGCGTCACCGCGGCGAAGACGACGACGAGCGCGGTCAGCAGGCCGCGCTGGAGGGCCGGCAGCTCGCGCAGCCTCTTGCCGCGGGAGACCGCATCGAGGATGACGACCGCGCCGGTCCAGCCGAGCAGCGCCGCCATCCAGGTGCCGGAGGCCACGGCCGAGCCGGGCGGAAGCAGGCTCGAGGCGAGGGCGAAGGCGCCGGTCGCCACGGCGGCGAGCGTCATCGGCAGGCGGGTGCGGCGCCAGAGCGGCCAGGCGACCGGCGGCAGGTTCAGCCGGTCCTGCCGCGGCAGCCGGGCGAGAATCACGAAGACCGAGAGAGCGAGATAGGCCAGGCCGACGGCGATGCCGGCGGCGCCGAGTCCGGATTCGTTCACATGCCCACGCAGGCCGTCACCGTGCGCCCTTGCCAAACAATACGACCGAAACGGTTTCGATCAGAATTTTTCCATCGAGCAGGAACGACCTCTTCCTGAGGTACTCGGTGTCATAGATGTGCTTGATCCGCGCATCCTCGACCGAGGCGCCGTAAGCATAGCGCACTTGAGCGAGACCGGTAATGCCCGGCTTCACCGCGTGGCGCAAATCGTAGTCCGGGATCGACTCGCGCAGGATCGCGACGAACTCGGGACGCTCGGGGCGCGGGCCGATGATGCTCATGTCGCCGCGCAGGACGTCGAAGAACTGGGGCAGCTCGTCGATCCGGTATTTGCGCAGGATGCGGCCGACCGCGGTGATGCGCGGATCCTCGGTCGCGGCCCAGACGGCGACGCCCGCTCCCTCGGCGTCGCGGCGCATGCTGCGGAACTTGGTGATGCGGAACGGCCGGCCGTTCAGGCCGACGCGGGTCTGGCGGTAGAAGACCGGGCCGGGACTGTCGATGGCGATGGCGAGGGCGGCGAGAAGCATGACGGGGGCGAGAAAGACCGCCATGACGAGGCTCATCGTGACGTCGAAGACCCGGCGGGAGGCGCGGGCCAGGCGCCCCTCCCGCCGGATCTGCAGGTCGGGCGCGGCAGGGGCGCGGGTGACCGGCGAGGCGAAATGCGGCAGTTCTGCAAGCTGATCGCCATAAGGCATGAAGCGGACCAGCGGAAACCGATGCTTCGGATCGACGATCATCATGCAACCTCTCAAATATGCGATAAATCTAAAAGGCGGATCGAAACGCCTAATGTGAAGCAATGTTATCCAGTGGCGCTTTATTAACTCAATTTTATCTAATAGGCAAACGAAGTTCTCAAAACGGAGATATCGACCGCGCTTGACATTATGCCACAAAAACAGTTTGTTATGTCGATTCGTATGCAAAATGTCTACAAAATATGATGGAATCCAATTAATAATTTTTCATGATTTGCATCAATTTACGCAAATAATCTTAAATTTGTCTTGTTGTATCGTTTAGTTAAACGATTCGCATTTTTTAGATGACGTAAACGTAAGGCTGCCCGAATCGCGGCTGAAGAGCCTCTCCCAACCCGTTTCCGGATCATCCGCCGGTCGCGACGCGGCGTGCCGCCGCGCCGGATCAGCCGGTGTCGAGGCGGAGGTCCGGGTGGAGCGGACAGGCGCGGTTGCCGGGCG